>NZ_JBYCLG010000278.1:0-23457 GCF_057473785.1 Mycobacterium sp. TH-M103 | reverse complement strand
TGCAGACCGCGCACCGCACCGGCGCCCGGGTGGTGCTGCGCCACGTCGCGGGCACCGAGGACCTCACGGCCAGCGTCGCGGTGACCCACCCGCCGGGCACGCCGTTGCTGAAGCTGGTGCGCGAACTGCGCAGCGACCGCGGGCCGGTGTTACTGATCACCGCGCTACACCCGGATTTCGCCTCGACCGACACGCTGGCCGCGCTGGCCGTCGCCGACGTCGGCGTCGCTCTCGACGATCCCCAGGCCGCGACGCCGTGGACCGCGGACATCATCACCGGCACCGATCTGGCCGCGGCGGTGCGGATCCTGTCCGCGTTGCCGATCGCCCGCGAGGCCACCGAATCCTCGGTGCGCCTCGCCAAGGGCGGCAGCACCCTGGCCGGCCTGCTGCTGGTGACCGGCGACCCGCGGGCCACCACCAACCCCCTGGCGTTGCAGCGCTGGCTCAACCCGGTCAACGCCGCGGCCGCGGTCGCCCTGGTGCAGGGCGCGTTCTCGGCCACCCGGGTGCTGCGCCAGCCAGTGCCCACCCCCCAGCCGCTGACCGCCTGGCACGCACTGGATCCCGAGATCGTCTACTCCCGGCTGTCCAGCCGCACCCGGCCGCTGGCCGTCGAGCCCGGCATCGCGCCGTGGCAACGCGTGCTCGACGACCTGTCGTACAACCCGGCGCTGGCGCCGCTGCGGGGCCCGGCCGCCCAGCTGGGGCGGCTGTTGTCCGCCACCCGGGCCGAGCTTGCCGACCCGTTGACGCCGATCCTGGCGGTGGGTGCGGCGGCGTCGGCGATCGTCGGCAGCAACATCGACGCGCTGCTGGTCGCTGGCGTGATGACCGCCAACGCGATCGTCGGCGGGATGCAGCGGTTGCGGGCCGAGGCGGCCGTGGCCGAGCTGTTCGCCGAACAGGACCAGCTCGCGCGCCGCGTCGTCCTTCCCACCATGGCGACGTCGCAGCGCCGCCTGGCTGCGGCGCGCTCCGCGCCGCGCACGGCGACGGTGAGCGCCAAGTCGCTGCACCCGGGCGACGTGATCGACCTGGTCGCGCCGGAGGTGGTGCCCGCGGATGCGCGGCTGCTGGTGGCCGAGGACCTCGAGGTGGACGAGTCCTTCCTCACCGGCGAGTCGCTGCCGGTCGACAAGCAGGTCGAACCCGTCGCCGTCAACGACCCCGACCGGGCCAGCATGCTGTTCGAGGGCAGCACCATCGTCGCCGGCCGCGCCCGGGCGATCGTGGTGGCCACCGGCGCCGGCACCGCGGCGCAGCGCGCGATCTCGGCCATCGCCGACGTCGAGTCGGCGGTCGGGGTGCAGGCGCGGTTGCGGGAGTTGACCAGCAAGGTGTTGCCGCTGACGCTGGCCGGCGGCGCCGCGGTGACCGGTTTGGCGTTGGTGCACAAGGGATCGCTGCGTCAGGCCGTGGCCGACGGCGTCGCGATCGCGGTGGCCGCCGTCCCCGAGGGCCTGCCGCTGGTGGCCACTCTTGCCCAGTTGGCCGCCGCCCAGCGGTTGTCCCGGCGCGGGGCACTGGTGCGCACCCCGCGCGCGGTCGAGGCGCTGGGCCGGGTCCAGACGGTGTGCTTCGACAAGACCGGCACGCTCACCGAGAACCACCTGCGGGTGGTGCGCGGCGTCCCGCACGAAGTCGCCGTCGACGGCGAGTTGCCCGCGGCGACGGACCCGCGGGCCGCGGCGGTGCTGCGGGCGGCCGCCCGCAGCAGCACCCAGCCGCAGAACGGGCAGGGGCACGCGCACGCCACCGACGAGGCCATCCTCACCGCCGCGAAGTCGCTGAACGGGCAAGGCGATTCGGAGTGGACGCTGATTGCCGAGGTGCCGTTCGAGTCCAGCCGCGGTTATGCCGCCGCGATCGGGACCGTGGACGCCGACGCGGAGCCGACGCTGGTGGTCAAGGGCGCCCCCGAGGAGATCCTGCCGCGCTGCCGCTTCGCCGACGCCGGCCGCGAGCACGCCGAGACCTTGGTATTGCGTCTGGCCGAGCAGGGTCTACGCGTGCTGGCGGTGGCGCAGCGCCGTTGGGAGCACGGGACGAGCGAGGACGACACCGACGCCGACGCCGTCGACGCCGCCGCGCACGACCTCGAGGTGATCGGTTATGTCGGCCTGGCCGACACCGCGCGCGAATCCGCGCGGCCGCTGATCGAGGCCCTGATCGCCGCCCGCCGCCGGGTGGTGCTGATCACCGGCGACCATCCGGTCACCGCGCGGGCCATCGCGCGTCAGCTGGGGCTGCCATCGGATGCGCGGGAGATCACCGGCGCCGAACTCGCCACCCTCGACGAGGAGGCCCGGGCCAAGGTCGCCGCCGACGTCCAGGTCTTCGCCCGCGTCAGCCCCGAACAGAAGGTGCAGATCGTCGCGGCGCTGCAGGCCTGCGGGCAGGTCACCGCGATGGTCGGGGACGGGGCCAACGACGCCGCCGCCATCCGGATGGCCGACGTGGGCATCGGGGTGAGCGGCCGGGGCTCGTCGGCCGCCCGCGGGGCCGCAGACATCGTGTTGACCGAGAGCGACCTCGGCGTGTTGCTCGACGCCCTAGTCGAGGGCCGCGGCATGTGGGGCGGCGTCCGGGACGCGGTGGGCATCCTGGTCGGCGGCAACGTCGGCGAGGTCCTGTTCACCATCATCGGCACGGCGCTGGGCACGGGCCGGGCGCCGGTGGGCACCCGGCAGCTGCTGCTGGTCAACCTGCTCACCGACATGTTCCCCGCGCTCGCGGTGGCGGTCACCCCGCAATACCCCCAGCCCGACGAAACCGACGAAGCGGCCGGCACCGCGGCCGACACCGACGCCGAAGAACTGCATCGCGCCTTCCAGCGGGCCGCCCTCGCAGGGCCGGCGCCGTCGCTCGACGCGCCGCTGCTGCGCCAGATCGTCACCCGCGGCGCGGTGACCGCCGCCGGAGCGACGGCGGCCTGGGGCATCGGACGCTACACCTTCGGCACCGAACGGCGTACGGCCACAATGGGTTTGACAGCGCTGGTGACGACGCAGCTGGCGCAGACCCTGTTGACGCGCCGCCACAGTCCGCTGGTGCTGGGCACGGCGCTGGGCAGCGCGGGCGTGCTGGTGGCCATCGTGCAGACCCCCGGCGTCAGCCACTTCTTCGGTTGCACCCCGCTGGGACCGGTGGCCTGGAGCGGCGTCATCGGCGCCACGGCCGGCGCGACCGCCGTCTCGGTGCTGGCACCCAACTGGCTGGCCAGGCGGGTCGCGGCCCTGGAGCCCAAGGCCGCCGAGATCGCTACGCAGATCCCCGGCGTCTGGAATGGCGGCCCGAAGCCGGAATAGACGGAATCGTCACGCCGGATCGGCGTCGAAGAACCGCAAGGTGTTCCCGGGTGCGACCGAGCGGCCGATCGCGTTTGGCGCCGAGCTGGACGACCTCGAAACCCCCGCGCTCGGCTGGCTTTTCCCGGCCTGCGGTCTCGTCCTGTCCCTCGACGACGCCGGCCTCGCCTCCGGCGGGGTCAAGGTGGACACCGTGGTGGTCGACGGGCGGCGCCTGCTGCGCAGCCTGATGAGCTACCGGATCGCCGACGCGCTCGCGCGACTGCTCCGCGCCCAGACCGCCGACGTCGTCGTGTGCGCCGGCGACCTGCTGACCGAAAACGCGGTGCTGCGCAGCCGCATCCGAAGCGGGGTGGTGCGATCGCGCCTGCCGGTGCTGTTCGCGGAGGCCTCGGCCTCGGTCAGGTGAAGACGATCTGCCCGCCCGCGGCCAACTGGTAGAAGTCGCCGACCGTGATGATCTTGTCCTGAACCGGCTCGATGAAGTCGTCCGGGCCGAGACCGAACAGGTCCACCGACGCCTTGCAGGCGTACAAGCCGGCTCCGGTGTCGCCGATCATCTCGACGAACTCGGGCACCGACGGGATGTCGAGCTTTTCCATCCGGTCTTCCATGTAGCGCGTCATCAGCCCGGACACGCCGGGCAGGCCGCCGATCCAGGTGGGGATGTGCAGGCCCGGGTTGCCGACGGAGGCGAGCTTGATGCGCTTCTGCCTGCTCTTGTGAACGGCGTCCAGGCCGAAGAACGTGAAGAACAGGTTCGCCTCCATGCCCTCGGCGCGGGCGCCGTTCGCCATGATCAGGCCGGGGTAGATACCCTCCAGCGAGCCCTGGGAGATGACGATGGAGACCTTTTCGATCGCGCCGTCCATGTGATGCTCCGTCCGTGTTAAATGCAGCCGATGGGCTTGGGAATTCCGGCGATTCGCGCAGCCACCTTCGCGGGTCCCTTCGGGAACAGCTGGTAGAGGTCCTTGATGCTGACGCCGGAGCTCTTGCTCAGCGCGCGCACCGACGGTCCGCTGCCGCTCTGCTCGTATTCGTGGCGCATCTGTTTGACGACCTGCCAATGCTGGTCGGTGAGCGTGGCAACGCCCCATTCCTGAGCGATTTCGGGGGCCATGTCGGCGTTCCACTGCGTGGGATCGGTGAAGAATCCCTCGTCGTTCACGGTCACCTCGGTGCCCGCGTAGACCTTTGTCGTCATGTCACCTGCTCCTCTTGTTGTGCCACGGTGTCGAATCGTTTGCCGGAGCGGGGCATCGCGCTGGCGATGCCGGGAATGTCACGGCCGCGCAGCAACACGTTCCAGTACAGCCAGCGGAAGGCGAGCTTTCCCAGGTGGTTGAGCCGGGATTCGCGCAGCAGCGGCATCCCCACCGCCAGCGGGAAGTGCCCGGGCAACGGCTGGGTGTCGTAGTCGAAGTCGATGAGCAGGGCCTTCTGGTCCCCGCTCTCGATGAAGCAATTCGTGTGCCCGTCGAAGTGCGCATCCAGTGGCCGGCCGGCGAGGAACTGCACGATGTTGTGGGCCAGCACGTCGCCCTCGAAGTGGGCGACCGAACCCGCCTTGGAGGTGGGCACGTTGGTCGTGTCGCCGATCGCGAAGATGTTGGGCCGTGCCTTCGACTGCAGGGTGCGCTGGTCGGTCAGCACGAAGTTCAGCTCGTCGCCCAGGCCGGCGGAGCGGCCGATGAACTCTGCCCCGCCGTGCACCGGGATCATGACCGCGAGGTCGAAGTCGACCGTTCGCTCGTCGTAGGCGATCAGCCGGCCCGCCTGGCCGTCGACCTGTCCGGTGTTGAACTCGGTGACCAGCTCGATGCCCTTGCGCTGCAGTAGGTTACCCAGTTCGTGGGCGGCCACCGGCTTGGTGAACGCGCCGTCCAGGGGTGTCACGTAGACCAGTTCGACCCGGTCCCGGATGCCCCGGCGCCGGAAATACGCGTCGGCGAGGAAGCAGAATTCCAGCGGCGCGACCGGGCACTTGACCGGCATGTCGACGACGTTCACCGCGATGCGGCCGTGGTCGAACGCGGCCAGCGCATCGTGCAGCCCCTTTGCGCCCTCGAGGTTGAAGAACGTGAAGACGTTGCGCATCCACCCGGGCCCGGTCATGCCCTCGGTCTCCTCGGGCAGCAGCACGGCACCGGTGGCGATGACGAGCACGTCGTACTCCAGCACGGTTCCGTCGCTGAGATGGACCCGGTCGCCCTCGACGTCGACGCGGTCGATGTCGCGCTGGACGTAGCGAATCCCGGAGTGCAGTTGGCGGGCCCGGGACTTGACGAGTTTGTCGGGGTCGATCAACCCGAACGGCACGAACAGCAACCCGGGCTGATACACGTGCGCGTCGTCGCGGTCCACGACCGTGATGACGGCGTCGGAGAGCATGCGGCGCAACCGGTTCGCCATCAGCGTGCCACCCGTTCCGCCGCCGAGGATCACGATCCGCTTGTTCACGCCTTCGAGAATCCCCGGCCACCGGTCGGCGTCGCAGGGTCTTTGGTCCCCGATACCGCCGCTCAAGGTCCTCGATCCGCGGCGCCGGTGCGCCGCGCGCAGCTCCTCAGATCGGCAGTTCCCTGCGCACGACCTTGCCGGCGGCGTTGCGCGGGATGTTCGCGACGATCTGGATGTCGCGGGGCTGTTCGAAGCGAGAAACCCTGTCTTTCAGGTACTCTCGCAACGCCGCGATGTCGGTGGCACGGCCCGGCTGGAGCACGACGAAGGCGGCCAGCCGATGGCCGAACCGTTCGTCGGGAACGCCGACGACTGCGTTGTCGGCGACGTCGGGGTGTTGGGCGAGCGCGTTCTGCACCGCGCGCGGGTAGACGTTCTCTCCCCCGGAGATGATCATGTCGTCCTCGCGGCCGACGATGTAGAGCCGGCCCGCGTTGTCGAGATAACCCATGTCCCCGGTGCTGGTCATGCCGTCGACCACCGCTTTCGCTCCCCCGCCGGTGTAGCCCTCGCTGGCCAGGTCGCCGCCGACGAAGATACGGCCGGTGACGCGCGGCCCGACCGGCCGGTCCTGCTTGTCGAGGATGCGCACCAGGGCGCCCGCGACCGGTTTCCCGACGGTCTCGGGGGCGTCGCGCAGGTCGGCCGGCGTCGCCAGCGCGCCGATGCCGACCTCGGTGGAGCCGTAGCCGTTGTAGAGGATGTCGCCGTAGGTGTCCATGAACCGCTGCCCGAGCGTGGGATCGAGCCGGTCCCCGCTGGACATCACGACCCGCAGGTGCGGCACCGGGTTGCGCGCCCGGACGCGCTCGGGCAGGTCGAGGATGCGCGCGAGCACCACCGGCACCGACGTGAACGCGTCGGCGCGATGCAGCGACGCCTGCGCGAGGGCGGCCTCGGCGTCGAAGTGGCGCTGGGTGAGCACGGTGCCGCCCAGGGCCACCGTGATCATCAGCATGCCCAGGCCCAGCCCGTGGAACATGGGCATCGCCACCGAGATTCGCGATCCCGTGTGCAGCCGGGTGCGGTCCAGGATCGTCACCCACACACCCACCGCCGAACGCAGCTGCGGGGTGCGCGGCACGCCTTTGGGCGTTCCGGTGGTGCCCGAGGTGAGCAGGACGATGCGGCCCGGCGCGGCCACCCGTGGCCGCGGGTCGCCGTCGTGCACCGTGGCCGTCGCCGGGTCGACGACGGCCACCGACCGGTCGGCGGCGCGCACCCGCTCGGTGAACTCGTCGTCGGCGACCATCGCGGTGATCCGGTGACCTTTGAGCGCGGCCGCCAGCGCGTCGGTGCGGAACTCTGTGTTGACCAGCACCACGTCTGCGCCGAGGAGGGCGGCGGCGAAGAACCCCTCGACGAAGCCCCGGCCGTTGCGGCACATGACCCCGACCGCCCCGCCGGGGCCGGCGCCCTCGCCGGCCAGCCGGCGCGCCAGCGCCTCGGCCCCCCGCTGCAGGTCGCGGTAGCTCAGGGCGCCGTCGTCGTCGACGATGGCGGACCGGCGTGGCCAGCGGGCCGCCGTGATCGCCAGCAGGGTGTAGGGGTTGGTGCGGCTGCGCCCCGCCTCGTGCAGGAGCCGGTACGCGGCGGCCGGGGACAGCGGGCTGAGCAGCCCGGAGCGCAGCAGCGCCCGGGTGGCGGTGGTGAGCACGCCGTCGGTCATCGCGCGGCCTCGTCGGTGTCGGTCTCGGTGAAGAACCGGCGGTACCACAGCCGGGCCGCCTGGTCGGCCGGTCCGGCCAGCAGCACCGAGGCGAGCTCGGCCGGCCACACCCAGGGCGGTTCGACGGAGCGCGGGCGTTCGATGACCGCCTTGGCGATCGCGTCGGCGGCGCCGTCCGGCGACAGGCCGGGAAGCCTGCCCAGCACCGGCGTGGGCTCGATCATCCGGGTGCGGACCAGCGCGAAGTAGACCGACGTGACGGTCACGCCGTCGGCGTGCAGTTCCGGTGCGACGCTGCGCAGCCAGCGATCGAAGGCCCCCTTGGAGGCCTGGTAGGCGCCCCACTGCGGGCCGGGCACCACCCGCACGCCGACGCTGGAGACGTTCACGATGTGCCCGCCGCCGTTCTCGCGCATCGCCGGCAGCAGCCCCAGCAGCAGCCAGATCGGCCCCAGGTAGTTGATGTCGATGGTGCGCCGGAAGTCGTGCGGCCGGTCGTACTGCTGGTGCAGCGAGCGGCGCAACGACTTGCCGGCATTGCTGACCACCACGTCGAGCGGGCCGTGGTCGTCGATGATCTGCTTGGTCAGCGCGCGGACGGCGGCCTCGTCGGTGAGATCGGTGGGGTAGGCGACGGCCTGCCCGCCGCCCGCGTTGATCGACGCCGCGAGGTCGTCGAGCCGGTCGGCCGACCGGGCGACCACCAGCACCGTCGCCCCGGCCGCGGCCAGCCTGCGCGCGGTCGCCTCCCCGATCCCGTACGACGCGCCCGTCACCAGGGCGGTCTTGCCGGAAACGGCGCCGCGAAGCCGGTCCGGATCGGAGATCCGCGCCGGGTTGGCCAATCGGTCGGTGGCCGCTTGAAGGGCCTGCGCTATCACGTTCACCTTTGACTGCCGCATCCGCTGGAGTGCACGCCGAGGGGTGGCTCTGGCTCAACCGTGCGCCTCGACCGTTCTACAGCTAGCAGACCACACGGCGTCGCGAACGCCTTTCGGCGGCCCCGGTCAGTCGTCGATGAAGCCCTTGTTGCGCATCAGGACGTCGGCCAGGAAACCGTCGTGCGGGATCTCGGGCGCCCCCTGGAAGGTCGGGTGGCGGCCACGGTAGACGTTACTCACGGTCGGTTCGGCGAGCAGCGCGTCGATCAGCGCGTCGTCGCCGGTGATCGCGGTGATGACCAGGGAATGCCGCAGCGGCGCCACGCCCGCAGCGGGCGACCAGGGCGACACCCACACGCACGGAAACGGCAGTTCGGTGTTGAGCGTGTCGGTGAGCCGGCCCGCGCCGGGCCCGGCCAACAGGTGCACGGCCGGGCGCAGGGCGGCGCACCCGTCGCCCACCTCGGCCACCACCTGGTCGGCGCCGAGCAGTGGGGTGGTCCCGGCGGCCCGGGCCGCCAGGTGGCTCGCCAGCGCGTGCGCCTTCTCGAGCGGCTGGGTGGGCAGGACGGCCCGCTCGTCCCCGCTCGGCAGGGGTTCGATGGTGGCCAGGCGTTCGGCGATCGCCGCGGCCAGCGGCGCGGGGTCGCCCTCGCAGAGCACCGCGGTGGTGTTGACGCAGGCCATGCCGCCCAGGTTGGCGATCGAGTCGACGATGACGTCGAGGTGCTCGCGCCAGTCGCGGTCGGCGGTGATCAGGATCTTCGCCCGTCCCGGCCCGTTGACCACCACCGTGGGGTCGGCGGCGTACTTGTCGACGACGTCCTGCCCGCCGTAGACCATCGCGAGGTCGGCCGCGCGGATCAACTCGTCCGCCCCGCCGTGATCGGTCGGCAGGTAGGCGGCGTCCTCGTTGCGGAACCCCGCCCGGCGCAGCGCGGTGACCAGGCGGTGCGCGGTCAGCGGCTCGCGCCGCGACGGACGCACCGCCACCCGGTAGCCCAGCGCGAGCGCCTGCGGCCACAGGCCGTGCACACCGGGGCCGTTGCCGGCGGCGTGCACGGCGAACACCTCGCCGCGGCGCACCCACACCGCGCCCCCGCCGCGGATCCGCTCGTCGCGCCAGTCCGGCGCCGCGCCGACGGGACGGGCCGGGCGCACCGCGGCGAACGCGCCGCCGACCGCGCCGGCCACTCCGCGCGCCCCGGCGCGGGTGACCGCGATCGGCAGCCCCGAGATCCGGCTCGCCGCAGCGACATAGCCCTCGAAGTCCAGTCCCGCGATGGTCGCGGCGGCGAAGACCTGCGCCGCTTCGGCCAGCGCGGCCTCGCGTTGCGCGAACGGCAGCGGCCGGGCCTTGCGCTGCGCGGTGAGGGTTCGCGAAACATACAGCGGCGGAACGATGCTCAGCTCGGTCACCGCGTCGCCGGCCGCGCCGGGGAGGGTTTCGCGGTTTCGGGTGCGGTACTCGCCTTGCGGGCCGAGCGCATCGATGTGCACCAGATCGCCTTTCAGTACACGCCTTCGATGACGGCCTCGCCCTCGAAGGTGCTCACCGGCCGCACCGCGCTGACCGAGTCGCCGACCTGACCCGCCGGTCCCGGCATGCGGACGGCCAGGTCGCGTTCCAGGTTGTTCGGGATGAACATCCCCTTGCTGACGTGGTTCATCACGACCCGGCCGAGTTCGCCGTAGGGCACTTCCGCGCCGGTGTCGGGGTCGACGACCCGGAACACGACGTAGGGGCTGCGCGGGTCGAAGACGAACGTGCCGTCGTCGGCGGTCCGGGTGACCGCCTGGGACAGCACCATGGTGCTGCCGAAGGCCATCGTGATGGTCGTGGCCGGGAAGATGTCGCGCAGCAGGTCGAGCGTGTCGGCGTCCACGTGCGCGCCGCTGAGCAACAGGTAGCGGATCTTGGCGTTCACCAGGTCCACCACGCGGTCGTCGCGGGCCATCGCCTGCACCAGCGGCGGCGTGGCGTGCAGGTTCGCGACGTCCTGCGTCTGCAGGACGAAGACGGCCTGTTCGATGACGTGCTCGACGTAGGCCGCCACCTCGGCGGCGGCGTTGCGGGCGGTGAGCTTCTTGACCCAGCGCGGGTCGATGTCGATCGGGTGGAACACCGACCCCAGCCGCTCGGAGACCAGGCGCGAGAAGTAGCCCACCCCGTGCGGCCCGCTGGGCATCAGGCACAGGAAGCCGCGCCCGGGCAGGAAGCCGCCCGTCGCGAAGTCCTCGGTCTGCCATTCGACGACCTGGGCACACCAATCCGGCAGTTGCGCGGTGCGTTTTGGGGCGCCGGTGGTACCGCCGGACTCGAAGATGCGGGGCAGCGGCGCCGGGTATCCCTGAGCGGCGTAGCCGCGGGGAACCAGGTCCTCGACCGGCACGGCGCGCAGTTCGTTGACCAGGTTGGGAAACCGGCGCAGGTCGGCGAAGGTCGTGACGTCGCTACGCGGGTCGAAGTCCAGCGCCTCGGCCGTGCGCAGCCAGAACGCCGAACCGGTGTCCGGACCGAAATGCCAGGCGATCGCGGCCCGCAGGTAGGCCTCGGGGTCGTCGATCGGCGCCGTCCTGGGGACGTCCAGCAGCGCGAAGTCGATGTCGGCCATGCCACCGATCCTGTCACAGGACCCGCGCGGCAAATGGCTTCGGCTGCCGATTGGCTTACGGCACAGAGAATTTCGCTTCCGGTCACGCGCCGTTCAACTGTTCAGGCGCCGTTGTGCAGCCCACGCGGATCGACCCCCACGCGGCGCCACGCTCTGGCCGCCCAGGGCAGATAGACCATCGACAGGGGCAGGCGGTTGATGAGCGGGTTCAGCGCCCGCATGGTGGCGGCGAACCGCTGAAAGCGCCTCTCCTTCTTGTCGTTCCAGTCCAACTGGCACACCGCACGCATCTGCGGGGGCAGGGTGCCCACCAGGACCAGCCGGGTGTAGGCGTTGAGCGGCGCGGACAGGACCTTCCAGATCGGCGCAGGGATCCGGCGCGGACCCGGTATCCCCTTGCGGATGTAGCCGGTGCCGTACAGAACGGTCTTGTGGGGGACGAACCGGTCGAGCATCGCATCCCAGTAGGCCAGGAACTCGTCGTAGGTCTGCGGCTGCCCGCGGTCGCTGACCCCGTAGAGGCCGTACCAGGTTTTGCCCTCGTCGAAGATCTGTTCCTTCTCCGCGCGGGACAACCGGCGGATGAAGGTGTCGGCCGTGTAGATGACCTGGTCGACGAAAGTGGCGTGCGCCCAATAGAACAGCTCGGGATTCAGCGCGTGGTACCGCGAGCCGTCGCTGACGGTCCCCTTGATGGGCCTGTGGAAGTCGCGGACCTTGCGGCCCCACGTGTGCGGGTCGCCGGAGTAGACGGTCTCCATCAGGGGCGGCGCGGTGCGCCGCGCCCGGCCCAGCGTGTCGCTGAACACCACCGAGTGGTCGAGCACGCCCTGGGCGAGTTGCTCGATGCAGTTCTCGACCCCGGCCGTGCGCTGGAAGCCGAAGAACTGCGTGCGGTGATCGCCGTAGAACTTCCAGATCAGCGAGTCGGGCCCCAGCCGCGGTGTCGCGTCGGGGCCGTCGTCGACCAGCACGGGCACCGCTTCGCGAACATCACGGTCGAACCGGGATCCGGCGGTCATGCTCACCCCTCGTCGGCGCGTGCCCTGCGTGATTCATTGACACAAAATAGTGTCTTTGTGTCAGGCTAACATTTCTACGTCGAGATTGCAGTGGGGGTCGTGATCCATGCGGTTTGACAACCCTGGCGGCGACCTCGGCGAGAAGGCCCACAAGGCCGAGAAAGCCGCGAAAGCCGACGTCGACCGGGTCATCCTGGACACCGCGCGGGCGGTGTTCGAAACCTACGGCGTGCGCCGGGCGAACATCGAGGACGTCGCCGCCCGCGCCGGGGTCAGCCGCAGCACCATCTACCGGCGCTTTCCCAGCAAAGACGCCCTGTTCGAGAAGGTGGTCCGCCGCGAAGCCGGCCACTTCTTCGCCACGCTGGACCGGGCCACCGCCGGATGCACCCCGCAGCAGGCCGTGGTAGAGGCGTTCGCCCTGGGGGTGCGCCTGGTGCAGGACTCACCGCTGTACTCCCGGATCGCCGAGAGCGAACCGGAGTTGTTCGGGCTGTTCTCGCGTTCCGAGGTCTTCCCGATCCGGCAGTTCGCCGACGGGATCGCCCACACGCTGCGGCGCTGCGGCGCCGATCTGCCCGACCCCGAGCTGGCCGACGTCGCCGACATCCTGCTGCGGGTCGCCCTCGGCATCATCGTGTTCCCCACCGACCGACTCGACACCGCCGACCCGGCCGCCGTGCGCGCCTACGCCGCCCGCTACCTGGTCCCGATCATCGGCGGTCGGCAAAGGGCAGACCCCGTCGGCGACCTGGATTAGCCTGGACGCGTGGTGCCGGTAACGCGGACCAGGTACGTCAGCTGCGGCGAGATCGACATCGCCTATCAGGTCTTCGGCGGCGGCCCGGTCGACCTGCTCGTGCTGCCGGGGCCGTTCATCCCGATCGACTGCGTCGACGACGAGCCGTCGATGTACCGCTTCCATCGGCGGCTGGCCTCGTTCGCCCGGGTGATCCGCTTCGACCACCGCGGGATCGGACTGTCCTCGCGGGTCCCGTCGCCGGACATGATCGGACCGGAGTCCTGGGCGAACGACGCGATCGCGGTCATGAACGCGGCCGGGTGCGAGCGCGCGACGGTGCTGGCACCCAGCTTCACGTCGCTGGCCGGCATCGTCCTGGCCGCCGATCACCCCGACCGGGTGAGCGGCCTGGTAACCGTCAACGGCGCGGCGCGCACGCTGCGCGCCCCGGACTACCCGATGGGCTCCGACCTGAGCGCGGCCGACCCGTACACGACGACCGCCATGGAGCCGGACGCCGTCGAGCAGGGCTTCGACCTCCTCGGCATCATCGCGCCCAGCGTCGCCGACGACGACGCCTTCCGCGCCTGGTGGGACATGGCCGGCAACCGGGCGGCGTCACCGAGCATGGCGCGCGCCTTCGTCCGCAAGATCAGGGAGGGCGACGTGCGCGACCGCCTCGGCCGCATCGCCGTGCCGACGCTGATCCTGCACCGCGACAATCCGGCGTTCAGCCCCGTGGCGCACGCCCACTACCTCGCCGAGCGCATCCCCGGATCGCGCCTGGTCGAACTCGCCGGCGGGGACGCCCTGTACTGGGTCGGCGACACCGGCCCGATGCTCGACGAGATCGAGGAGTTCGCCACCGGGGTGCGCGGCGGCTCCGACGCCGAGCGGCTGCTCACCACCATCGTGTTCACCGACATCGTCGGCTCCACCGAGCGGGCCGCCGCGCTCGGCGACCGCCGGTGGCGCGACCTGCTGGACAACCACGACGCCATCGTGCGCCACGAGTTGCAGCGGTTCGGTGGCCGCGAGGTCAACACGGCCGGCGACGGATTCGTCGTGACGTTCAGCAGTCCCAGTGCCGCGCTGGCCTGCGCCGACGCCCTCGTGGACGCCGTCCGGGTGCTGGGCGTCGAGGTGCGGGTCGGGATTCACGCGGGCGAGGTCGAGGTGCGTGGCGCCGCGAAGGACGACGTCGCCGGCATGGCCGTGCACATCGGCGCGCGGGTGGGCGCACTGGCCGGCCCGGGCGAGGTGCTGGTGTCCTCCACGGTGCGCGACATCGTCACCGGGTCGCGGCACCGGTTCGACGACCGCGGCGAGAGCGCGCTCAAAGGGGTGCCGGGTCGGTGGCGCCTGTACGCCCTGTCCCGCGGGCAAGCCATCGTCAGGCGTTAACTCATCCCACATTCGCCGGACAGTCCGGCGCCCACCGCCCGGCGTAGGCTACACATGAGGGACATCCGAGCCGAGAGCGCCAATTGCGGCGTACAGCTTGGCATTTGATCGAAGGAGCACCCATGACCGATGTGCACGTCTCGCTGCCGCCCGCGCTGCGCCGCGCGATGGACCTGCTTACCGATCCCCCGGCCGACCCGGACGTCAGCAGGGGATATCTGGATCTGCTCGGCACCGCACCGGCCGGGGACGCCGGCGTCGCCAAGAACACCGGCCCGATCCAGGCCGCGTGGGCATCGCCGATCGGGTCGATGCTCTACGACAACGCCCAGGCCCTGTCGCGGCGGCTGATCAGCGCCTGGCGCCACCCCGTCGAGTGGCTGAACATCCCGGCCGGGGGCACGGCGCTCGACGTCGGCTCGGGCCCGGGCAACGTCACCTCGTCGCTGGCGCGCGCGGCCGGCCCGGACGGGCTGGCGCTGGGTGTCGACATCTCCGAGGCGATGCTGGCGCGGGCCGTGCGCAACGAGGCGGGCTCGCAGGTCGGCTTCATCCGCGCCGACGCTCAGCGACTTCCGTTGCGCGACAACACCGTCGATGCGGTCGCCTCGATCGCGGTGCTGCAGCTGATCCCGGATCCGGCGGCCGCCCTGGCCGAGATGGCCCGGGTGCTGCGCCCCGGCGGCAGGCTGGCCGTCATGGTCCCGACAGCCGGACGCGCCGCGCGGCTGTGGCAGATGCTGCCCAACATCGGGGCGCGCGCGTTCGGCGACGACGAGATCGGCGACATCCTGGAGGACAACGGGTTCGCCAGCGTGCGCGTCACGAACCTCGGGACGCTGCAATGGGTGCGCGGCAAGAAGGGCTGAGCCGGCGCTGAGGACACCGGCTCGCCGGGCTCAGGCTTCCCGCGCCAGCTCGGCGAGCCGGTCCAGCGACGCCCGCAACCGCTCGGGCGTGGTCGACCGGGCCCGCTCGAGGCGGCTCTGGTCGGTCAGCGCGGTCCAGTCGTAGGTGTGGGTCACGCTGGTGAGGTCACCGGCGAGCGCCTCGAGCTGCCAGCGCCACAGGTGGCCGGGCGGCTGCTTGCCCTTTTCTGCCGGGAGCCAGGCGATCTGACTGCCCTCGATGAACTCCACGACGTGGTTCTCCCGCACGGCGCCGTTGGTCAGCGTCGTCCTGAAGATGTCGCCGACCTGGCGCACGCGCTGTCCGGGGGCAGCCGAGGCGAGGTTGTCGTTGCCGTCCCAGCTCGGCTGCCGCGACGGGTCGGCGATCAGTTCGAAGATTCGCTCGGCGCGGGCCGAGATGACGCGGGTGGCGCTGACGATGCGTTCCTCGAAGTCGGACATACCGCTATCCAAACACGTCGCGACTCACCCCGCCCGAAGCGCCTCGACCGGTCCGCGCCCTCAGCAGCGTTCGGCGCCCCTGCGCATCAGGCGCGCGTCGGCGGGGCCCGGGGCCGGGCGCCGCCTTCTCTTCAGCACGGCCTGCAACGCGTCGCAGGCCCGCGCCCTGAGGGGCGCGACGACATCGAGGCTGGTGGGGTCCTGAGGGATCCAGTCCTGCAGCGTAGGCATGGGTGCCTCCCCTTAAATCTGTTCGGCCGCTTGACCTCACTGAATTGCACCGCGGTCGTTTTACGGTCGCACGGCGACCGGGTAAACGGCGCGAGAAGCCGGTTGTGGTGTCGGACACAATCGCGGGCACCGCGCCGGCCCCGTCACACCGGGCCGGCGGTTCGCGCGCGGAACCGGCGCAGGTAGCCGACCAGGCGGTGCGCCGGGATCGCCGTAGGCCAGTCGTCGGCACGGAAGTACGCGTCCGATCCGCCGTCGACGAACACGACGCTGCCACAGAGGAAATCCGCAGAGTCCGACAGCATGAAACACATCCAGTCGGCCATGTGCCCGGCCTCGCCGAACCCGCCCAGCGGAACCGGGAACGACCGCACCGCCTTGGCCTGCCGCGGCGTCGAAAGCTGTTCTTGCAGTAGCGGAGTCATGATGGCACCGGGAGCCAGCGCGTTCAGGCGCACCCCGGCCCCCGCCCACTCCGGCAGCACGGCGTGCCGGCGCACCCAGCGGCTGACCGCGATCTTGGACGCCGCGTACATCATCGTCGGTGCGCCCGGCCCGTAGAACCGCACCGCCCGTACCGCCTTGTCGGCGTCGTGGGCCAGCAGGGCCCGCACGGCCCGGCCGGGGACCGCGGGCACGGTCGTCGTGGAGTTGCTGGCGACGACGACGACCTTGGCGCGCCCGGCCGCGGCCAGCGCCGGCCGCCAGGCGACCAGGGGCTCGACGACCCCCAGGTAATTGACCTGGGCGATCTGGCGCACCCGGTCCCGGCCTGGGCTCGGACCCAGACCCGCCGCCAGCACCGCGCCGTCGAGCCTGCCGCCCGCGGCCGCCAGGACGGCGTCGGCGGCCTCCCGGCGCCCGTGCGGCGTCGACAGGTCGGCGATTATGTCGGCGTCTTTGACGTCGACGCCGATCACGGTGTGGCCGTCGCCGTGCAGCCGCTGCACGGTCTCGCGGCCCATCCCGGACGCCGATCCGGTGATCGCGTAAGTGCCCATGAAATCTCCGTTCCTGCCAGGGGAAGTATGCCGCCGGGGCCCCACTGTTAGGTTGCGGGGATGCACAACCAGATGCCCTGCGTCGACCCCGGCCGGCTCGAGTCGGACCATGTGCCGCTGGCCGAGTCGATCCGCCGGCTCATCGACGTCAGCATCCGCACCGAGGCGGGCGCGGCGGAGGTGGCGGCCGCCAAGGCCCGGATCGACAGTGCCGCAGACGAATTGAGCCGGGCGCTGCGGCCGGGGCCGTTCGGTGTGCACCGGATGCCCGACGGCCAGACCATCGCATGCGGCAACGCCGTGGTCGGTGTGCGCAACCCCGTCGCGCCGCCCCTGGTGATCCATCACGACCCGGACGGGCTGGTGTGGTCGGAGTTCGTACTGGGCGTGGCCTACGAGGGACCGCCGGGCAAGGTCCACGGCGGCGTGTGTGCCCTGGTGCTCGACCATGTGCTCGGCGCGGTGGCCCACCAACCGGACAGGCCCGCCTTCACCGGCACGCTGACCCTGCGTTACCGACGGCCGACGCCGCTGGAGCGGCCGCTGCGCGCGGAGGCGCGTATCGAGCGCACCGAAGGGGTGAAGATCTTCGCCGTCGGCCACCTCGCGGCCGAGGACGGCCTCACCGTCGAGGCCGAGGGCGTTTTCATCCTGCCCAGGCAGTACCGGGGCTGACCCTCACTTCAGCGTGTCGTCGACCCAGGCGCGCAGCGCGGGCAGCGGCGCGGCACCGGACTGCCGGGACAGCACCCGGCCGTCCCGCATCAGCAGCAGCGTCGGCACCGCGCGGACCGCGAAGCGCTGAGACACCGCGGGTGCGGCGTCGACGTCGACCTTGACCAGCTTCAGCCCGCCCGCCCGTTCCCGCGCCAGCTGCTCGAGGGCCGGGCTGACCGTCCGGCACGGACCGCACCACGTCGCCCACAGGTCGACCAGCACCGGCACCGACGCCTTCTCGGCGACGTCGGCGAAGGTGTCGTCACGCGCATCGACGATCCACGGCAGCCACTGCCGGCACTGCGCGCAGCGGGGTTTGCCGGCAGTGGCTGCCGGCACGCGATTCTTCCTCCCGCAGTGGGGGCAGGCCACGACGCGCGAGTTCTCGCTCATGCCGCGGCCCTCGTCGCCGCCCGCTCCACGTCGAGGAGCTGCTCGCCACGCCGCTCCTCCGCGTAGGCCGTGCGGCCGCCCCGGACCCCGAACAGCCGTTTCGACGCGACGAGGTAGACGACGGCGGCCACGTTGATTGTGAAGGTGACCGCCCGGGTCGTCGTGACCCCCTTGGCCAGCTCGGAGATCTCCAGCGGCAGGAACACCGAGGTGGCGACCACCGCGAAGTACTCGCCCCAGCGTTGCAACAACCACAGCCCGACCCCTTCGACGACCTCCACCAGGGCGTAGACGGTCAGCGCCACGGTGAGCAGGGTCAGCGTGGATGCCTTGGCCGCCAGCGCCTTCTCCAGTTCGTGCACCGCCGTCATCTGGTCGACCTGGAATCCGCTGGCGCGCAACAGGGGCAGGTCGCGGTCCAGCGTGGCCTGGATGGATCCGCGCGCACCGCGGAACTTCCACACGGCGTAGGCCGCCAGCGCGATCAGCAGCGCCCGCAGCAGGCGTTCGGCCCCGAGGGCCCGGACGATGATCGCCTGGCGCAAAGCCTTGCCGCGCAAGACCGTCGGGGCGTCCGTGGTGGCGCCGCGGCGGCGCGGCTCGCCGAGAACGAACTCCCCGCAGCGCAGGCAGCGCCACACCGGTCCCACGGCCGTGTCGCCGCGCAGCCGGTCGGCCAGCGCCTCGTCGTCCGGCACGAAGGTGGCGTGCCCCGCGAGGCCGCAGGTCACCAACTCCCAACGGTCGCCACCGCGATCTACGTGCATGACCACCGATCATCCAGGGCGGTCGGCAAAAGACGCAAGAGGGCGCGCGGGGCGGTCAGAAGCGCCGCTTGCCGCGCGGGCGCACCGGTACCGGGCTCGCCTCGCCCAGCAGGGCCGTCAGCCCGGCGACGGGTATGTCGTCCAGGTGGTCGACCGCGTCGACGATCTCGGCGCGCGGCGCCTCGCCGCAGCAGGGTTCGGCGAGCCAGTGGGACTTGCCCACCACGCGTGCCCAGGACATCGGCCGGTTGGGAGACCCCTCGTATTCTCCTCGCTCGCAACCGAATTCGCGGTCTTCGCGCGTCACCACCCGCACGCGTGCGGCGGTGCGCTGCGGGTAGCCGGCGGTCAGGTCGGCGGCGGGTGTGACGTCGACACGCGCGAGCGGGAACCGCACCGGTCCGGCTGCTGTGCGCCGACCACGAAGTCGGCGAGGTCCGCCACGACCGAATCGGGTCGTCTCAACCGGCCCGCTCGACGGCGCCCGGCGGCGGGGACTCGCTGATGGCCGTCGTCTCGTCGGTGAGCTGCTTGCCGATCGTCCGGACCTGGCGGGCGCTGAGCGGGCACAGCGGATGCACGGCGACCATCAGGGCGACGTGGTGGCGATGGTCGAAGACCGGTGCGGAGATGGTCACCACCGGCTGCTTCCGGCGTCCGGGGTTGTCGTCGGAGAGAAAACCTATGGCGGTGAACTCGACGAGCAACTGGTCGACGATGGGGCGCACCGACGACGGCATTTCGTCGATGTCCAGGGTGGCTACGGCCTGCACGGCCTGAGCCAGCGTGGGCGTGGTCCAGTCGACGTCGAAGCCACGCTCGCGCGTGTGTGCCAGCACCTGTTCGAGCCGGTGGGTGCGTTCCGGGTTGTCGCCGGCACCGCGGCGGATCCACGCGCGTTGTTCCTCGTCGGTGTCCCAGGCGGCGAAAGCCACACCGAACGGCGGCGCATAGGGGATCCGGTCGCCCGGGATTCCCGCCGGCGCGGTGGCGGCTTCGTTCTCGAAAGCGGTCACCACCAGTGAATCACCGAACCGCTCGACCACGGAACTGGCGTAGCCGACCCTCTTGGACAACCGCAGCGACGCGGAACGGGCCGCGTTCGCCAACGGCCGGGCGGTGTCCGTGCGGGCGGCAACCACGGCCAGCGCGGGCCCGAGCGCGAACGTCTTCGTCACGGGGTCGCGGGTGGCCCAGCCCCGGTCGCACAACGTCTTGAGGATGGCGTGCGCCGTCGCCTGCGTGAGGTCGAGCTCGCGCACGACGTCGGAGAAGCGCAGGCGCGTATTCGCCGACCGCGTCAGGAGCTCCACCACATCGAGCACCCGGGCGGTCGGCGCGGACGTCGACCCACGAATCGCTTGACTCCCTTGTTCCGGCCTTCGTAAGGTTATCCCGAACATTCGAGATTTAATATCGATTATTCGAGAAACTGCGTTTTCGCCCGGCCCGCCCCGATCGTGGTCCATCCGAACGGAGACGCCCCATGACCGACCAGCAAGATCGCCAGGACATCTCCGATCTGTTGGTGCGCTATGCCACCGGGATCGACCGCCGCGACTGGCCGCTGTTCCGCACCGTGTTCACCGACGACTGCGAACTCGACTACGGCGAGATCGGCGCATGGAGCGGGGTGGAGGCCGTCACCGATTTCATGGAGCGGGTGCACGCCCCGGCGGGCCACACGCTGCACCGCCTCACCAACCAGGCCATCACCCTCGACGGCGACAAGGCCATGGCGCGAACCTACGTCGATGCGCTGATCATGTTCGGCGACAACCAATCCGGAGCCAACGGGATCGGCTTCTACGACGACGAGATCGTGCGGACCCCCGACGGGTGGCGCATCGCCCGGCGCCGGTTCACCGCGGTGCGCGTCGCGACGGTCGGGAACGCTTAGATGACGTTCGCGGACACCTACGGGCCGTGGGCGCTCGTCGCGGGCGCGTCGGACGGGGTGGGCGCCGCCTTCGCCACGGGACTCGCCGAGCGCGGCGTCAACGTGGTGCTGCTGGCCCGGCGCCAGGACGTGCTGGATGAGGTCGCCGCCGGGATAGCGTCCCGCACGTCGGCCCAGACGCGCACCCTGGCAATCGATCTCGCGCAGCCGGGCGCCGCGGCGGCGATCGCCGAGGGCACCGGCGATCTGGAGATCGGGTTCCTCGTGTACTGCGCGGGCGCCGACCCCGACTTCAAGCCGTTCCTGGCCGGCCCGCTCGCGGCCGCCGAGGCGATGGTGCAGCGCAACTGCATGGTGCCGATGCAGCTGTGCCACCACTTCGCGCCGGCGATGGTCGCGCGCGCCCGCGGCGGGATCGTCATCTTCGGGTCGGGTGCCGGGCTGGCCGGCGGGCCCAACATGGTCGCCTACGGCGCTTCCAAGGCGTTCGACATGGTCTTCGCCGAGGCGCTGTGGGCCGAACTGCACGACAAGGGCGTCGACGTCCTGGGCCTGATCCTGGGCAAGACCGACACGCCCGCGCTGCGGCGGCTCGAACACAGCCGCGGCCAGATCGACTCGCCGGACGACGTGCCCCCCGGCGCCGCCGCCGTGGACGACGTGATCGGGGAGGCATTCGAGAACCTGTCCAACGGCCCCACCTGGATCGTGGGTGAGGACCTTCGCGCGGCGACGCAGATGATGGGATCGCTGACGCGCAACCAACTGGTGCGGCTCATGGCGCAGGCCAGCGCCGCGGCGATGGGCGCCGATCGGCCCGAGTAGGGCGCGCACGAACGCGCGGGCCGGCCGGAACCATCCGGGGCGCCGGCCCGTCGGAGTTAAGCGTGGGACCAACGCCCGTACGGGGTTTGCCTAAGTTGTGATTTAGCCGAGCCAAACTTCTGGATTCCCTTGCAGGAAAAGGCGACCCGCCGCCGCTTCGATCACCCGTCGCGTTGCTGAGCACCGACTCGGCGGGTAGGTTAGGTAAGGGTTCGCTACGGTAGCCGCGCTCGATGAGTTCGAAGGATGACGATGCTGGCCACAGACAGGCCCGCGGCCGCCGGGACCTCACGTTGCGGGCGTCGCACCCTGATCCGCTCGGCGCTGATCACGGCGACGTTCATCGCCCCCGCGGTCGTCGTGACCGTGGCCGGCCTGCATCCGGACCCGGTGGCCGCCCTCCTGCTCTTCGGGGCCGCGGTGGTCTCGGCCAGCTTCCTGCTGGCCTGGGCGGCCGAGGCCGCCCAGGTCGACGTCTCCGGCGGCCTGGCGACGGCGGTGCTCGCTCTGATCGCGGTGCTGCCCGAATACGCCGTCGACCTCTACTACGCCTACGTATCGGGCCACAACCCCGAGTACACCCATTACGCCTCGGCCAACATGACGGGGTCCAACCGGCTCTTGATGGGGTTGGGCTGGCCCGTCGTCGTGCTGATCGGCATCCTCGTGGCGCGCCGGGCCGGCACCGGCAGACCCGGCGGGCTGGCGCTGCAGCCGGCCAACCGCGTCGAACTCGGCTTCCTGCTGATCGCCGGGGTGTTCGCGTTCGTCATCCCGGCGACTTCGCAGATCCACCTGGCCTCCGGGGTGGCGCTGCTGGCCTGGTTCGGCTTCTACCTCTACAAAGTCAGCCGCGGCGACGTGGAGGAACCCTCCCTGATCGGGACCGCCGCCGCCCTGGGCGAGCTGCCCGATCGCCGCCGGCGCCTGGGCGTCGTCTGCCTGTTCGCGACCGCGGGCGCAGTGATCCTGTTGTGCGCTAAACCGTTCGCCGACAACCTGGTCGCCGCCGGCGGCGAACTGGGGATCGACCGGTTCCTGCTGGTGCAGTGGCTGGCCCCCTTAGCCTCGGAAGCCCCGGAGTTCATCATCGCGACGATCCTCGCCGCGCGCGGCAAGGGCACGGCCGCCATCGCCATGCTGATATCGGCCAAGGTCAACCAGTGGTCCCTGCTGATCGGGTCGTTGCCGGTCGCCCACCTGCTCGGCGGCGGCGGGCTCTCGCTGGCCCTCGACCCGCGACAGGTCGAGGAAATCCTGCTCACCGCAACCCAGACCATGATGGGGGTGGCGCTGCTCATGGGGCTGCGCTTCCACCGGGCCACGGCATGGGCGCTGCTGGTGTTGTTCGTCGTCCAGTTCCCGATCGCCTCAACGCACGGGCGGCTGCTGCTGTGCGGCGTCTACACCGCGGTGGCCCTCGCCGGGCTGGCCGTCAACCGCGGCCAGCTGGCCGCCACCGTCCGGGCGCCGTTCTTCACCAACGCCCTTCGGCACGGCGGTCACCCGCACGACGCGGTGCGCGAACCCCGGCTCCCGACGTAGCGCCCCGGCGTATACGGTCCACGTATGACTCGAGTGTCGGTGATCACAGGCGGCGCGGGTGGCATGGGCCTGCCCACGGCCGCAGTCGTCGGCCGCGACCACACCGTGGTGCTCTGCGACGTCAGGCAGGACCGCTTGACCGCCGCGGCCGCGACGCTGCAAGAACACGGCGTGACACCCACGCTCGTGAACTGCGACGTGACCGACCGGCGCGCGGTCGCGGACCTGTTCGACACCGCGAACGGCCTCGGCACCGTCGTCTCGGTCATCCACGCCGCCGGGGTGAGCCCGAGCATGGGCCCGGCCGACTACGTCATGCGGACCAATGCGCTGGGCACCCTGCACGTCAACGAGGTGTTCCACGCGGTGGCCGGCGAGGGCGCCGTGATCGTCAACGTGGCGTCGATGGCGGCCCACCTGCTGCCCGCGGAAATGGTTCCGGCGGCGCAGTTTCCGCTGGCGCTGCACGACGCCGAGGCCTTCCTGGACGCCATGATGGCGGCGTGCGACATCGTGCCCGAGGAGGGGCGATCCGGCATCGCCTACGCGGTGAGCAAGAGCTTCGTGCGGTGGTACAGCCAGTCGCAGGCGGAACGGTTCAACGCGCGCGGCCTGCGCA
>NZ_JBYCLG010000277.1:0-5729 GCF_057473785.1 Mycobacterium sp. TH-M103 | reverse complement strand
GTTTCCCCGGTTCACCGCGCTCGACGCGGTGGGGCCCTACGAGGTGCTGCAGCGCGTCCCGTCGATCGACATCGTGTTCGTCGGGCACCGCCGCGGTGAGGTGCGGACGGAGAACGGGATGCTGGGCTTCGCCTGTGACGCGACCTTCGACGAGGTCGCGGCGCCCGATGTGGTCGTGTTCCCCGGTGGCGTGGGCACCCGCCAGCTCATCCACGACGAGTCGGTGTGCGACTGGCTGCAGGCAGTGCACCCGAACACCACGTTCACGACGTCGGTGTGCACGGGCGCGTTGCTGCTGGCCGCCGCGGGCCTGCTCGACGGTCTGACCGCGGCCACCCACTGGGGCGCGGCCGACGTGCTCAACGGGCTGGGCGGCAGCTACGTGGCCGAACGCGTCGTCGAGCACCTGCCGCAGCGGATCATTACCGCCGCGGGGGTGTCCAGCGGCATCGATATGGCCCTGCGGCTCGTCGAATTGCTCGTAGACCGCGAGGCCGCGCAGGCCGCGCAGCTGCTCATCGAGTACGACCCGCAGCCGCCGTTCGACTCGGGTTCGCTCGCCAAGGCCGACGAGGCCACGATGGCCAGGGCCGTGGAGTACGTGCGCGTCCGGGAGTGAGTGGCCGCCGGATTTCCCGGATTGCCCCGGATTTCGCTAGGCCGCCCGCCGTCCGGTACCCTGGGGCGGTTGCCGACGCAGGCGACCCTCCTGCCACGGAACGACCGTGGCCGCTCGAGACCAGAGGAGGTGGTGAGGTTTCCATGCGTCCATACGAAATCATGGTCATTCTTGACCCCACGCTCGACGAACGCACCGTCGCCCCGTCGCTGGAGACGTTCCTCAACGTCGTCCGCAAGGACGGGGGAAGCGTCGACAAGGTCGACATCTGGGGCCGGCGCCGGCTGGCCTACGAGATCGCCAAGCACGCCGAGGGCATCTACGCCGTCATCGACGTGAAGGCCGAGCCGGCGACGGTGTCCGAGCTGGACCGCCAGCTGAGCCTCAACGAGTCGGTGCTGCGCACCAAGGTGATGCGCGCCGACAAGCACTGAGTCGACAGCACTGACTGTTCGCCGTCGGTGCGGCTGCGTAGGCTTCGCGAGAACATGCTCATGACATCGACCGTCGTAGCAGCGGACCCAGGAGGAAATTGTGGCTGGTGACACCACTATCACCGTCGTCGGAAACCTGACCGCTGATCCCGAGCTGCGGTTCACGCCCTCGGGTGCCGCCGTCGCGAATTTCACCGTCGCGTCCACACCCAGGATCTATGACCGCCAGAGCGGGGAGTGGAAGGACGGCGAGGCGCTGTTCCTGCGGTGCAACATCTGGCGGGAGGCCGCCGAGAACGTTGCCGAGAGCCTGACCCGCGGCTCCCGCGTGATCGTCACCGGGCGGCTCAAGCAGCGGTCCTTCGAGACCCGCGAAGGCGAGAAGCGCACCGTGGTCGAGGTCGAGGTCGACGAGATCGGGCCGTCGCTGCGGTATGCCACCGCCAAGGTCAACAAGGCCAGCCGCAGCGGCGGCGGCGGGGGTGGCGGCGGCTTCGGTGGCGGCGGTGGCGGCGGATCCCGTCAGGCTGCTCCGCAGGCGAGCAACGCACCGGCCGACGATCCGTGGGGCAGTGCCCCGGCGTCGGGCTCCTTCGGTGGCGGCGACGACGAGCCGCCCTTCTAGAACACGTGAACTTCACCCACGAGAACGGAAAGAACAACACACATGGCCAAGTCCACCAAGCGGCGCCCGGCGCCCGAGAAGCCGGTCAAGGCACGCAAGTGCGTCTTCTGCTCGAAGAAGGGGCAGCAGATCGACTACAAGGACACCACGTTGCTGCGCACCTACATCAGTGAGCGCGGCAAGATCCGGGCCCGCCGGGTGACCGGCAACTGCGTGCAGCACCAGCGCGACATCGCGATCGCGGTGAAGAACGCCCGCGAGGTGGCGCTGCTGCCCTTCACCTCCTCGGCGCGCTAGGCGCCGGACGCTCAACCGAAAGTACGAAGACGATGAAGCTGATTCTGACGGCTGACGTAGACCATCTCGGGACCGTCGGCGACACGGTCGAGGTCAAGGACGGGTACGGCCGCAACTTCCTGCTGCCACGCGGGTTGGCGATCGTCGCCTCGCGCGGTGCCCAGAAGCAGGCCGACGAGATTCGCCGCGCCCGCGAGACCAAGATGGTGCGCGACCGCGAGCACGCCGACGAGCTCAAGGCCGCTATCGCGGCGCTCGGTTCCGTCTCGCTACCGGTGAAGACCGCGGCGGACTCCGGCAAGCTGTTCGGCTCGGTGACCGCCAGCGACGTGGTCGCGGCCATCAAGAAGGCCGGCGGCCCCAACCTGGACCGGCGGATCGTCCGGTTGCCCAAAGCGCACATCAAGGCCGTCGGCACCCACCGGGTGTCGGTGCACCTGCACCCCGAGGTCGACGTCGACGTCGACCTCGAGGTCGTCGCGCAGGGCTAACTCCCAAATCTTTGCCTGCCGGAGGCAGTCCTTGCTGTCTGTGCACCCCGCTCGCGGCCGTGTGCGCGGTCGCGCACGGCTACCCCAGCGAACTTTTTCCGCGTAATGTCCGCGCGCGTGCCGTAACCCCCGTGTAACGAAGCGAAAATCTGGTCGAAAGACAACACGCCCGGGGCAGTAACCTGGCCCGACACGCCGATCAGATTCTTGTCCACATCAAATGTGTGGCGTTGTATGACGCGTATCTGCGGAGATGCCGTAGCACGCCGATTTGATCCACAGGTTCTCCACACCCCCCTCAACACAGGTGTCGACGGATATACACACACCATGCACAGCTCTATGAACAGCGGCCCCTTTCAGTCCGCGCCAGCAACGTTTACCGTTCTCCCGGCACGAGGTGATGCGGGTGCTGTGGGTCGGGGGGTGTCAGTGCCTTGGCTTATGGTCTGAATACCGGTTATCGAATGTACTTTCGGACACTTGAGTCAGAGGAGGATGCACCCGATGGCGGTCGTCGACGACCTGGCGCCTGGCGCGGAGTCCGCGCCGCCCAGTGAGGACTTCGGTCGTCAGCCCCCGCAGGACCTGGCTGCCGAGCAGTCGGTGTTGGGCGGGATGCTGCTGAGCAAGGATGCCATCGCCGACGTGCTGGAGCGCCTGCGGCCCGGGGACTTCTACCGCCCCGCCCACCAGAACGTCTACGACGCGATCCTGGACCTCTACGGGCGCGGGGAGCCGGCCGACGCGGTGACGGTGGCCGCCGAGCTGGACCGCCGCGGCCTGCTGCGCCGCATCGGCGGGGCGCCGTATCTGCACACCCTGATCTCGACGGTGCCCACGGCGGCCAACGCCGGGTACTACGCGGGAATCGTGGCCGAGAAGGCGCTGCTGCGCCGGCTGGTGGAGGCCGGCACGCGGGTGGTGCAGTACGGCTACGCCGGCGCCGAGGGCGCCGACGTGGCCGAGATCGTCGACCGCGCGCAGGCCGAGATCTACGACGTCGCCGAACGGCGGATGTCGGAGGACTTCGTCCCGCTCGAGGACCTGCTGCAGCCGACGATGGACGAGATCGACGCCATCGCTTCCAACGGCGGGGTGGCGCGCGGCGTGCCGACCGGGTTCACCGAGCTCGACGAGGTGACCAACGGCCTGCATCCGGGGCAGATGATCATCGTGGCGGCCAGGCCCGGCGTGGGGAAGTCGACCCTGGGTCTGGATTTCATGCGATCGTGTTCGATCAAGCACCGGATGGCCAGCGTCATCTTCTCGCTGGAGATGAGCAAGTCCGAGATCGTGATGCGGTTGCTGTCGGCGGAGGCGAAGATCAAGCTGGCCGACATGCGTTCGGGCCGGATGAGCGACGACGACTGGACCCGGCTGGCGCGGCGGATGAGCGAGATCAGCGAGGCGCCGCTGTACATCGACGACTCGCCCAACCTGACCATGATGGAGATCCGCGCCAAGGCGCGCCGGCTGCGTCAGAAGGCCAACCTCAAGCTGGTTGTGGTCGACTACCTGCAGCTGATGACCTCGGGCAAGAAGGTCGAGTCTCGGCAGATCGAGGTGTCCGAATTCTCAAGGCATCTGAAGCTTTTGGCGAAGGAGCTCGAGGTGCCGGTGGTGGCGATCAGCCAGCTCAACCGCGGGCCCGAGCAGCGCACCGACAAGAAGCCGATGCTCTCGGACCTTCGCGAGTCGGGGTGCCTGACCGCCGCCACGCGAATCCTGCGCGCGGACACCGGCGCCGAGGTCACGTTCGGTGAGCTCATGCGGACCGGCGAGCGGCCGTGGGTGTGGTCGCTGGACGAGCGGATGCGCATGGTCGCCCGCCCGATGACCAACGTCTTCCCCAGCGGGCACAAAGAGGTGTTCCGGCTCCGGCTCACCTCGGGCCGCGAGGTCGAGGCCACCGGCAACCACCCATTCATGAAGCTCGACGGCTGGACCCCCTTGGAGCAGTTGCAGGTCGGCGATCGCATCGCGGCGCCCCGGCTCGTTCCGGAGCCCTTCGACACCCAGCGCATGGACGAGTCCGAGGTGATCCTGCTGGCCCACATGATCGGCGATGGGCCGTGCGTGAAGCGCCAGCCGATCCACTATGCGTCGGTGGAGGAGGCGAACCTCGGCGCGGTGACGATCGCCGCCGCGCACTTCGGTGTGCGGGCCGTCCGCGACGAATACCCGGCGGCGCGGGTGACCACGCTGCGCCTGCCGGCGCCGGCGCCGTTGACCCACGGCAAGCGCAACCCGATCGCGGCGTGGCTGGATGGTTTGGGGCTGTTCGGCAAGCGCAGCTACGAAAAGTTCGTTCCGGAGCCGGTGTTCCGCGCTCCCAACGACCAGGTTGCGCTGTTCCTGCGGCACCTGTGGGCGACCCACGGGTCGGTGCGGTGGGACGACAAGGCGGGCCGGGGGCGGATCTACTACGCGTCGACGAGCCGGCGCCTGATCGATGACGTCGCTCAACTGCTGCTGCGGGTCGGAGTCTTCGCGCGCATCAAGCGCGCGACGAAACTCGGTTACCGCGACGGGTGGCACCTCTGCATCTACGGGGCGGAGAATCAGGCCCGCTTCCTGCGGCACGTCGGCGTCCACGGCGTGAAAGCCGCGGCGGCACAAGAGGTCCTGTCTCATCTCGAAGGCTTGGTGCGCAACACGAACCTCGACACAGTGCCGAAAGCGGTCTGGGTGCAGGTTCGCGAGGCGCTGTCCGCGAGGCAGATGACCCATCGGGAATTCGCCGCCGCCATGGGCGCTCAGTTCTGTGGGTCGACGATGTGGAAGCATTCGCCAAGCCGCTCCAGGCTGCATCGCGCCGCGGCGCTGCTCGACGACCCGGCCATTCACGCGCTGGCCACCAACGACGTCTTCTGGGACACGGTCGTCGAGATCACCAGCCTCGGCGCGCAGGACGTCTACGACGGAACCGTCGACGGTACACACAATTTCGTCGCGAACGGCATCAGCGTCCACAACTCGCTCGAACAAGATGCCGACATGGTGATCCTACTGAACCGGCCGGACGCCTTCGAGCGCGACGACCCGCGCGGGGGAGAAGCCGACTTCATTCTCGCCAAACACCGCAACGGCCCAACCAAGACGGTCACCGTCGCGCACCAGCTGCACTTGTCGCGGTTCGCCAATATGGCGCGGTGATCGAGCGCCGCTGTAGGTTCTGAAATCTGACTGCACTTTATCAAGACTGACTGCACCACTGTTGCACTTGGGCAGAAACGTTGAGGGTAAGTCCCCCGGGGTGG
>NZ_JBYCLG010000276.1:0-31629 GCF_057473785.1 Mycobacterium sp. TH-M103 | reverse complement strand
GTTCCTGGACGGGTTGGCCGCGCACCGGCGGGCCCGTGGCCTGCCGGCGATCTCGCTGGGCTGGGGCCTGTGGGAGCAGGCCAGCGCCATGACCGGGCGACTGGCGACCGTCGACTTCGCCCGCTTCGCCCGCGACGGCGTGGTGGCCATGTCGTCGGAAGAAGCGTTGGAGTTGTTCGACACCGCGCTCATCCTCGACGAGCCGTTCGTGTTGCCGGCACACATCGACCTCGCGGCACTGCGGACCAAGTTCGACGGGGGCACTCTGCCGCCGATGTTCGTCGACTTGATCAACGCGCCCACCCGGCGCCAGGTCGACGACTCGCTGGCCGCCGCGAAGTCGAAATCGGCCCTGCTGCAACGACTCGAAGGCCTACCCGAGGACGAGCAACACGCGGTGCTGTTGGACCTGGTGCGTTCGAGCATCGCTGCCGTGCTGGGCAGCGCCAGCCCCGAGGCGATCCATCCCGACCAGGCGTTCCAGGAATTGGGCTTCGACTCGCTGACCGCGGTCGAGATGCGCAACCGGCTCAAGACCGCTACCGGACTGGCGCTGTCGCCGACGCTGATCTTCGACTACCCCAACTCCGCCGCGCTGGCCGGTTATATGCACCGCGAACTCGTTGGAACGTCCGGGGAAACCGCGCCGGCCGCGACGCCCGGAGAAGACGAAATCCGGCGGGTGGTGGCGTCGATCCCGGTCAAGCGTCTGCGCCAGGCGGGGGTTCTGGAGCTGTTGCTGGCGTTGGCCGATGAGTCCAACGGCAGTGAAGTCGGGGTCGGGGGCCGGCCCACGACGGCGACGACCACGGCAAAGAGCATCGCGGACATGGATCTCGACGACCTGGTCAACGCCGCATTGCTGGACAACGATGACTAGCCGGGGCAGTCGGTGAGAGTCTCGATCACGGGGGCGAGCGGGGTCCTGGGACGTGGGCTGGCCGCCCGGTTGCTCAGCCAGGGGCACGACGTCGTCGGGCTGGCGCGGCATCGGCCCGAAAGCTGGCCCAGCACCGCCGAGTTCATCGTGGGCGACATCCGGGACGCGGTCGCGGTCAAACTGTGCGTCGACGGGGCCGACGTCGTCGCGCATTGCGCGTGGGCGAAAACCCCCGGACCCGAGCAGCGCATCAGCGACCAGGTGAACCTCGGCGGCGCGGTCAACGTCCTCGAAGCGATGGCGCACACCGGTGCTCGGCGCATCGTTTTTCCGTCGTCGGCGCACGTCTACGGGATGGGCGGAGCCGCGCACACAGAGCGCGACACGACGGCGCCGGCCCTCCCCGGCGGCGTGCAGCAAGCCTGGGTCGAGGAGATGCTGGCGGCCTCCGACGTCGAATCCGTCACGATCCGTTGCGCGCTCGTCGTCGGTCGCGGCGTCGACAACTGGGTGCGCCGGCTGTTCTCGCTACCGCTGCTGCCCGAGAGCTCCGCCGATGCGCCGGTACAGGTTGTCCATCTCGACGACGCGCTGCGGGTCTTGACCCGCGCCCTGCTGGACACCGGGATCACCGGCGGCCCGGTCAATCTCGCCGCGCCGGGCGTCCCGACGTTTCGGCAGCTCGCCGCCGCGGCCGGCCGGCCGATAGTCCCGCTGGGCGGTCCGCTCGTGGCGCCGCTGCGGCGGCGGCTGACCTCGCTGTGCGAGCTGGAAATGCTGCAACGCGCCGCGCTGATGGACACCTCGCGGCTGCGCGAGGAGTGGGGATTCGAACCGGCATGGAACGCCGACGAATGCGTCGAGGATCTCGCGATGGGACTGCGCGGCCGTTTGACGGTGGGCCGGCGGGTGGTCTCGCTGCCGTGGCGGCTGGCCACCATCGACGACCCGCCCGCCGCCGACGTGCCCGCCGACGACGGGGTGGTGCCCGTACCGGCCGGCCCGGACGGGCTCAACGGCGAGTTCGACACCTTGATCGACCCTCGTTTCCCGACCTTCCTGGCCACGAACCTGTCCGAGGCGCTGCCCGGGCCGTTTTCGCCGTCATCGGCGTCGGTCACCGTTCGCGGTCTGCGCACCGCCGGCGTCGGGGTCGCCGAGCGGCTGCGGCCAGGGGGGATCGTTCAGCGCGAAATCGCGATGCGCATGGTCGCGGTGTTCGCCCACCGCCTCTACGGGGCGATCACAACGGCGCATTTCATGGCGGAGACGGTGCCGTTCGTCAAGCCCGCGACGGTGGTCAGCAAGAGCGGGTTCTTCGGCCCCAGCATGGCGTCCCTGCCGATCTTCGGTGCGGAGCGCCCCTCGCCGGAAACGCGTTGGGGACGCAAACAACTGCGCACCGTCCGCAATATTGGGGTATTCGCCGTCAACCAAGTCGGCCTGAGCGCCGGCTCGACGCTGGACACCCGGGCCTTCGTCGCGGACGTCGACCGATTGGAACGTCTCGCGGGTGGTGACCTCACCCGTCTCGACGACGCCCGGCTCCTCAGCCTGATCGCGTTGGCGCGCGATCACGTCGTGCACAGCTGGGTGCTGGCCTCGGGGTCGTTCATGTTGTGTGCCGCCTACAACGTGCTGTTGCGCGGCCTGTGCGGGCGAGACACCGCCCCGCCGGCCGGTCCGGAGTTGGTCAGCGCGCGGTCGGTGGAGGCGGTGCAGCGGCTTGTGGTTGCGGCACAACACAACCCGGATGTGGTACGCCTACTGGCCGAACCGGGGGAACGCCTCGGCAAGCTGGCCGTGGAGGTTCCGGAATTCCACGCCGCGGTGCTGGCCGAGCTGGATCTGATCGGGCACCGCGGCCCCGCCGAACTCGAGATGCTCTCGACCAGCTACGCCGACGATCCGGAATTGCTGGTGCGGATGGTGACCCGGGCGATCGGTGCGCCGCCGGCGCCGGTTCCGCAGCATCCGCGAATCCCGTTGCAAGCCAAACCCGTGGCGTCGCTTTTTGTGCGGCAGCTGCGCGATCGTGAGGTGCGCCGGGACAAGATGGTGCGCGCCAACTGGGTGCTGCGCGGATTGTTGCGGGAATACGGGCGCCGGCTGACCGATACCGGCGTTTTCGGAGCCTGCGATGACGTGTTCTACCTGTTGGTCGACGAACTCGACGCGCTTCCGGCGGACGTGGCGGGGCTGGTGGCGCGCCGCCGGGCCGAACGGCTCAGGCTGGCCGGTGTCGTCCCGCCGGCGGTCTTCAGCGGAAGCTGGCAACCCGCGATCGACTCGAGGGTGGCGTTGGGCAGCGGGGGAACCCTGCGCGGCGTCGGCGTGTGCGGCGGACGGGTACGCGGCCGCGTGCGCGTCGTGCGACCCGAGACGATCGACGACCTGCAACCCGGCGAGATCCTCGTCGCCGAGGTCACCGACGTCGGTTACACGGCGGCCTTCTGTTACGCCGCGGCGGTGGTCACCGAGTTGGGCGGCCCGATGTCGCACGCGGCGGTGGTGGCCCGCGAGTTCGGCTTCCCGTGTGTGGTCGACGTCCAGGGCGCCACCCGGTTGTTGCCGTCCGGCGCCCTCGTCGAGGTCGACGGCGCCACGGGCGAAATTCAGGTGCTCGAACCGGGTCCCGACGGCGATCCGCCGGTTCGGGAGAACAACTCTTAGCGACAGAAAAGGACTTAACCGCTCCGCCGGTGCAGCGCGGACGGCCACGGTACTCTCATGCCCGTGCTTGGGACCCCTTTTCCGGTTTTGCTACGTAAACGTGCCGCTCTGCAGCCCGACGACGTGGCATATACGTTTGTCGACTACGAGCGGGACTGGGCCGGCGTCGCCGAAAGTGTGACCTGGCCGCAGCTGTATCGGCGGGTGCGAAACGTCGCGCGCGAACTCAGGCTTTGTGCCTCACCCGGGGACCGTGCCGTGATATCGGCGCCCCAGGGGCTCGACTACATCGTGGCCTTCCTGGGTGCTTTGGAGGCCGGGGTCATCGCGGTTCCGCTTTCGGTGCCGCTGGGCGGGGTCGCCGATGAGCGGGTGGATTCGGTGCTGCGCGATGCGTCGGCGATCGCCGTGCTCACCACATCCGCCGTCGTCGGCGACGTCGCCCGGCATGTCACAAACCGGCCCGGGGAAAAGGCGCCCTCGCTCATCGAGGTCGATTTGCTCGACCTGGACGCACCGGCCCGATTCGATACCGGGGAAAGCAGCTACCAAAGCATGGCGTATTTGCAATACACGTCCGGGTCGACCCGCCGGCCGGCGGGCGTAATGGTTTCCTATGCGAACCTTCAGGTCAATTACAAGCTGACGATGGCCGGCTTTTTTTCGCAAAACGGAGGCATCGAACCGCCCGACCACACGATTGTGTCGTGGACGCCCTTCTATCACGACCTGGGTTTGATCATGGGTGTTTGCACACCGGTGCTCGCGGGGTGCCGTGCGGTGCTCACCAGCCCCGCGGCTTTTCTGGAACGCCCGGCCCGGTGGATGCAGCTGCTGTCGTCCTATCCCAGCGCATCGACGGGGGCGCCCAACTTCGCTTTCGACCTGGCGACCCGTAAGACGACGGACGACGACATGGCCGGGCGTGACCTGGGCAACGTGGCGGTCATCATCAGTGGCGCCGAACGGGTACGCCCCGAAACGCTCCAGCGCTTCACGCAGCGGTTTGCCCGCTTCAACCTGCGCGACACCGTGTTGCGGCCCACCTACGGGCTCGCCGAAGCGACGTTGTACGTGGCGACCAGCACGGAGGGTGAACCCCCGAAGATCGTCGACTTCGAGCCCGAGAAGCTTGCCGCCGGCCAGGCGCAACGGTGCGCGAGCGGGACCGGGACGGCGCTGGTCGGTTACCCCGCGCTGCAAGGGCCCACCGTGCGGATCGTCGATCCCGAGACCCACACCGAGTGTCCGGACGGCACGACCGGCGAGATCTGGGTGCACGGGGGCAACGTCAGCGCGGGCTACTGGAACAAGCCCGACGAAACTGTGCGCACCTTCGGCGCCGTGCTGGTCGAGCCGTCGGCCGGCACACCCGAGGGGCCTTGGCTGAGGACCGGGGACCTGGGCTTCGTCTGCGATGGAGCGCTGTTCATCGTCGGGCGCATCAAGGACCTGCTGATCATCTACGGGCGTAACCACGCTCCCGACGACATCGAGGCGACGATCCAGGAGATCACCCGGGGCCGGGTGGCGGCGATCGCCGTTCCGGATGACGGCATGGAGCAGCTCGTCGTCGTCGCGGAGGTCAAGAAGCGCAGCGATTCCGACGAGGATGCGACGCACGAGTTCGCCCGCGTCAAGCGCGAGGTCGTCGCGGCGGTCTCGACCTCACACAACCTGCGGGTCGTGGATCTGGTCATGGTGGCACCCGGTTCGATTCCGATCACCACCAGCGGCAAGATCAGACGGTCGGCGTGCGTGGAGCTATACCGGCGGAACGAGTTCGTCCGCGTGAACTCGGACTAGAGCGGCCAGCTGTTCGGCCCGGACGCATAACGGAAAGCGGGCGCCGGGGGGAGCGGCCGGCGCTCGTCGAGGGATAGCGCGTCGAGGACGAGGGCGACGTAGCGGCGCCAGCCACCGCCGGCGGAATCCATCGTCGACAGCACGCTGTAGAGCATCGCGACCAGCCGGGGCAGATCGTCGGCCACCAGATCGTCGCGAACACGGCCGCACCGCTGGCCCCGGCGGACAAGGTCGTTGAGGGCGTCGTTGAGCGCGACCGAGATGTCGGGGGTCAGCGATCCGGTCCGGTGTGCGGCGGTCAGGAGGTTGTGTTCGCGCGCGCCGAGGGAGATCGCCGCCTCGATCAGCTGGGCGAGGCCTTGTAGTGGGTCGTCGGCTCGGCGGGCCTCCTCGATCACCGGCGTGAGGTCCTCGGCGATGCCCTGATCCAGGGCGGCGCGGACCAGGGCGGCTTTGGTCGGGAACCTCCGGTAGAGGGTCCGTTCCCCCACGCCCGCGCGGCGGGCGACGGTCTCGAGGGGAGTGTCAGGGCCCAACTCGCTGTACACCGCGCGTGCGCTGCGCAGAATGCGCGCAACGTTGCGCGCCGCGTCGGACCGGAGCGGCCGATCTTCAACCGCCGTCATCGTCTCAGGGTAACTGACAGTTGACGGTCGGTTGGCCGGGTTCTACGCTCGATCGAATTGGCAGCCATCTGACACTTAATGGGAAAGCCCGGTGATGACAACGACTTCGGACTTCTGCCCCGGAACCGACTTGCCGGCCATCCCCCTCCCGCGCGCCGAACACTGTCCCCTTGCCGCCCCGGCCGAGTTCGTGGACTGGCGCGACGAGCCGGGGCTGCGGCGGGTCATGTATCACGGGCGGCCGGCGTGGGCGGTGAGTCGCTACCGCGACATCAGGGCGGCGCTGCTGGATCCGCGCTTGTCCGCCGACACCATCCCGGCCGCCCTGAAGCCGGCGGGACCTGACAGCACCATCCCGGTGATGTTCGCGCGGGTCGACGATCCCGAGCATCATCGGTTGCGGCGCATGATGACTCGCGATTTCACCTTCCGGCGCTGCGAGGCCATGCGCCCGCAGATCCAGGATCTGGTCGACCAGCACCTCGACAGGATGATCGCCGGCGGGCCGCCCGCGGACCTGGTGCGTGACTTCGCGCTGCCGGTGCCCTCGCTGGTCATCGCGATGCTGCTGGGTGTGCCAGCTGAGGACCTGGGGCTGTTCCAGCACCACTCGACGGTGGGGCTGCAGACGAGCGCAACCGACGAGCAGCGGGCCGAGTCGTTCGGGGCCATGTACGTCTACATCCACGAGCTGGTGGAGCGCCGGGTCCACGACCCCGGTGACGACTTGATCAGCCGCCTGGTCACCGGGTACGTCATGACCGGCCAGCTCACCCGCGAGACCGCGGCCATGACCGGTGTGGTGATGATGCTGGCCGGCCACGAGACCAGCGCGAACATGATCTCGCTGGGAACCGTTGCGCTGCTGGACAATCCCGACGTGTTCCGCCGGCTCGGCGAGACCGGTGACTCGTCGGCGGCAGCGAACGTCGTCGAGGAACTGATGCGCTACCTCAGCATCGTGCACAGCCAGGTCGATCGCGTGGCGACCGAGAACCTGACCCTCGGCGGCCAAGTGGTTCGTGCCGGGGACTTCCTCGTCATGAACCTGCCCGCGGGCAACTGGGATCCCGAGTTCACCGACCACCCGGAGACCTTCGATCCTGGCCGGAATTACCGGGGGCACTTGGGTTTCGGCTACGGTACGCACCAGTGCATCGGCCAGAACCTCGCGCGGGTCGAGATGCAGGTCGCGTTCGCCACGCTGGCGCGGCGGCTGCCCGGGCTGAAACTGGCCGTACCGCCGGAGGAGCTGAGCTTCAAAGAGGCCGACATCTACGGCATGAAGGAGCTTCCGGTCAGCTGGTGACGCGTGCTGTCACCGCGCCACGTCCGCGGAGCCGCTTGTGGATCGTGTCGGCGGCGGGTACGGCGAGCAGGGCGGTCAGCCAGCCGGCCCACGTCGGGCCGGTTTGGCCGAGCAGGTGGCAGATACAAAAAGGCCGCCAGCATGGCGAGTTCGGCGCCGACGGCGACCAGCAGCAGGCGGGTGGTCCGCCGCGCCACGGTCCAGGCGGGGCGCGTCGTGCTGCGGCAGGCGAAGGCGTTGGCCACCTGCCCGAACACCACGGCGGTGAACGCGGCCCCAGAGGCTGCGAGAAGCGCCGGACCGTGCGGGAAGGGCGCACCCGGCCGCCAGCCGAGGGCGAGGAACGCGGCCAGGAAGGCGCCGCGCTTTACGGCGGCCTCGGCCGGGCCCAGCACCCCGAACGCGCGCGAACAGTCGCCGATCCAGCAGGTGTCCGTGCGCCGGGGCCGTTCGAGCACGTGCGCGGCGGCCGACTCCGCCCCCAGGGCCAGGGCGGTCAGGACGTCAGTGCCGATGTCGAGCGCCAACACCTGCAGCACCCCGATCGAGAGGGGGAACGTCCCGGCGCTGAGCGCCCAGACCACGAACGGGGCGAGCTCGGCCACGTTGTCGAGGTGATAGGTGAGGAAGCGGCGCAGGTTGGCGAACGTGGCCCGGCCCTGTTCGACGGCGGCGACGATGGTGCTGATGTTGTCGTCGAGCCGCACCAGGTCGGCGGCTTCGCGGGCCACGTCGGTGCCCGACCGGCCCATGGCCACCCCGATTGCCGCTTCGCGCAGGGCCGGCGCGTCGTTGACCCCGACGCCGGTCATGGCAACCACGTGGCCGCGGCGCGGCAGCGCCTGGCGCGGCGGGTCTTCCAGCGCGAGCAGCCCCAGCAGCGTCAGGTCGCGCTCGGCTTCGGCGGCCGAACCCGCGATTCGGCCGCGGCGGGCCGGCGCCGCCGGACAGAGGCCAAGGTCACGACCGATTCTCGACGTGTTCGCCCATCATGGCGGGCAGGCGAACGCCAGGCCGACGCCGTCGGGCGGCGGCACGGGCTGCAGGCAGCCGAACGGCTCGATGCCGGCCGTGCCGAACCGCACCGCCGAGCGGTGGGCGTAGTTCACGCAGAACAGGCCGGACCGGTCGGCCCGGCAGCGGTAGTCGCCGAAAGACAGCGAATCACCGTCGGCCAGCACGGGCCCGTCACCGTCGACGAAGGGACCGGGGTCGCCGCGGGCCGCGCCCACCTGCAGGTTCGTCCCGTCGAAGAAGACCCACCCGCCTTTCCATTCGCCGTAGGCGGTCGCTGGCGCGGGCGGGGGATTCGTCAACTCGACCAGGCAAACGGGCGCGGGCCCGGTGTGTTTGGCGTCGGTCATGCACGCGACTTTGCCGGCCTGTGCGGTGAAGGCGACGTCGTCGCCCAGTGGGGTTACAACGCCGTCGCGCGTCACGGTGTGGAAGCCGGCGGGGTCGGCGGGGTGACCCGCCTCGATCCAGGCGATCACCTCCGAGATCGCGGCGTGCGCGGCCGGCGGGGCGGGCCGCCCAGAGGCGGTGGTGCTCGTCGTCGGGGAGGTCTCAGGCGCCTGGCCGGTAGGCGGGGGCTGACCGGGGTCGCCGTGTGAGCATCCGGCGACCAGCAACGTCAGCGCGACCAGCGCGGCGATCCGCATTGGGCCAGGCTAACCGCCGAGCCACGAACCAGCCCCGAATGCGGCGCTGCGCGCGCGTTGTGCGCGTCGTGTCGGTTACGGTCGGGACATGCATGAGCGCACCGTCCGCGCGCACACGGCCGCCGGCGCCGTCGAAGGTTTCACCCGCGACGGGGTGCACCGCTGGCGATCCATCCCCTATGCCCGCCCCCCGCTGGGGCCGCTGCGCTTCCGCGCGCCGCAGCCCGCGCGGCCGTGGTCGGGGGTGCGGCACTGCCACGGATTCGGCAACTGCGCGCCCCAGCAGCGGCGATACACCCTGCTCGGGGTCGGCAAGTACCAGCCGATGAGCGAGGACTGCCTCACCCTCAACGTCGTCACCCCCGAATCCGGCGGCGCGGAGCCGCTACCGGTGATGGTCTTCATCCACGGTGGCGGGTACATCCTGGGCAGCTCGGCGACGCCGCTCTACGACGGTGCGGCGCTGGCGCGCCGCGGGTGCGTCTACGTGTCGGCGAACTACCGGCTCGGGGCGCTGGGCTGCCTGGACCTGTCGTCGCTGTCGACACCCGACGTCCAAATCGACGGAAACCTTTTCCTGCGCGACCTGGTACTGGCGCTGCAGTGGGTACGCGACAACATCGCGGCCTTCGGCGGCGACCCGGACAACGTCACCGTCTTCGGCGAAAGCGCGGGCGCGCACATCACCGCCACGCTGCTGGCGGTGCCCGCCGCCGCAGGGTTGTTCACCCGCGCGATCGCCGAAAGTCCGGCCTCGGGCATGACGCGGCCCAAGGAGACCGCCGCCGAGTTCGCGACCCGCTTCGCCGAACTGCTCGGGGCCCGGCCCCGGGGCGCCGCGCAGGCCCTGCTGCAGGCCTCGCCGCAGCAGCTGGTCGATGCGCAGCACCGCCTGCTCGACCAGGGCATGAAGGACAGGCTGGGTGCCTTCCCGATCGGTCCCGTCTTCGGTGACGACGTCCTGCCCGCCGACCCCGTCGAGGCGATGCGGCGCGGGCATGCGCATCGGGTGCCGCTCGTCGTGGGCACCAACGCCGAGGAGGGCAGGTTGTTCACCCGCTTCCTGCGGATGCTGCCCACCAACGAGTCGATGATCGAGGAGCTGCTGGCCGACGCCGAACCGGCTGCGCGCGAACGCATCACCGCCGCCTACCCCGACTACCCCGCGTCGTCGGCGTGTATCCAGCTCGGCGGGGACTTCGCGTTCGGCTCGGCGGCCTGGCAGATCGCCGAGGCCCACGGCGCCCACGCGCCCACCTACCTGTACCGCTACGACTACGCCCCGCGGACCCTGCGCTGGTCGGGTCTGGGCGCCACGCATGCCACCGAGTTGTTCGCGGTCTTCGACATCTATCGGACCCGGTTCGGCGCGTTGCTGACGGCCGCGGCCGACCGCCGGGCCGCGCTGCGGGTCAGCAACGAGGTGCAGCGCCGCTGGCGGACCTTCAGCCGCACCGGGGTACCCGGCGACGACTGGCCCGCCTACATCGCCGAGGACCGCGCCGTCATGGTTTTCGACCGCAGGAGCCGCGTCGAGTTCGACCCGCATCCGCATCGCCGGAGGGCCTGGGAAGGCTTTTCACTGGCGCGTTGACCTGGCACGCTGACCCCCATGCACGCCGACACCGAGCAAGTCATCGAAGGCCCCGACGACCTCACGGCCTCCTGGTTGAGCGCGGCGATCGGCGCACCCGTCGCGGATTTCACCGTGGAGCGCATCGGCACCGGCCAGATGAGCGAGTGTTACCGGGTGCGGCTCGGCTACGCGGACGGGCCGGCCGGCCCCGACCGACCCGAGTCGGTGGTGCTGAAGGTCGCCGCGACCGATCCGATGAGTCGCCAGACCGGGCTCGCGCTGGGTCTCTACGAACGTGAGGTCTGCTTCTACGGCGACATCGCGCCACGTCTGGGTGGCCCGGTCGCGCCCTGCTACCACGCCGCGGTCGACACCACGACCGGCGTCTTCGACCTGCTGCTCGGCGACGCGGGTCCGGCCGTCGTCGGCGACGAGATCGCCGGCGCCACAACGGAACAGGCACGACTGGGCGTCGAGGAGCTGGGACGGCTGCACGGCCCGCTGCTCGGGGATCCGGCGCTGGCCGAGGCGCCGTGGCTCAACCGCGAGTCGCCGCTGAGCCAGGCGATGGTCGCCCCGCTGTATGCCGGTTTCGTCGACCGCTACGGCGAGCAGATCGAGCCGGCGCACCGCGTGGTGTGCGAACGGCTGGTGGCCTCGTTCGACGGGTACCTGGCGCAGGAGTCCGAGCCGGACCGGATCCAGGGGCTGGTGCACGGGGACTACCGCCTGGACAACATGTTGTTCGGCAGCGAGGGGGCCGACCGCGCGTTGACCGTGGTCGACTGGCAGACCGTCTCGTGGGGCCCCGCGCTGACCGACCTGGCCTACTTCCTGGGGTGCGCGCTGTCGCCGCCGGACCGTCGGGAGCACTACGACGCGTTGCTGCGCGCCTACCACGAGGCTCTGGGACCCGACGCCCCCATCGGCCTGGCCGAAGTAGCCGAAGGTGTGCGCCGCCAGAGCTTTTTCGGGGTGATGATGGCGATCGTCTCCTCGATGCTGGTGGAGCGCACCGAGCGCGGTGACCGGATGTTCATGACGATGCTGCAACGGCATTGTGAGCACGTGATCGACACCGACGCGTTGGCGACGCTGCCGGCCGCGAAGGCACCCGAGTCGCTGCGACCGGACGAGGACGACGAACTTGCGCACGCCCCGACCGCCGAACCGCTGTGGAGCGAAAGCTGGTATGCCGACTTCGCCGATCCCGCACAGGGATTGGGCGGCTGGTTCCGCCTCGGACTGATCGCCAACCAGCGGCAGGCCCTGGTGCACGCGCTGCTGTGCGGCCCCGGCATGGCGACGGTGGCCGTCGACGCGCTGGTTCCGCTGCCCGCGGACCCGTGGGTGGTGGCCACCGACACCGTCGAGCTGGGTCACTCGGCCACCGCCGCGCTGCGGACCTACCGCGTCGACCTCCGCGCGCAGGCCCGGGCGTACGACGACCCCTCGGCCCTGTTGCGCGGGGAGCCGGGAAGTCCGGTCGAGATGACGATGCAGCTGGTGTGGACCACCGACGGCGCCCCGTACAAGTACCGGCTCACGACGCGCTACGAGATCCCGTGCACGGTCTCGGGCACTGTCAGCGTGGACGGCACCAGCTACCGCGTCGCCTCCGTGCCCGGACAGCGCGACCACTCCTGGGGGGTGCGCGACTGGTGGAGCATGGACTGGATATGGAGCGCGCTGCACCTCGACGACGGCACGCACCTGCACGGCGTGAACATCCGCATCCCCGGGGCCCCGGCGTTCAGCGTCGGCTACGTCCAGGACCCCGACCACAATGTCACCGAGGTGCACACGGTTGACTCGCGGGAAGCATTCGGCGCCAACGGTCTACCGCTGGACGCGACTGTGGTCTTCGACCCGGGCGGGATCGCCGCGGACATCGAGGTGAGCGGCCAGGCGCCGGTTCGGCTGGTCTCCGCCGACGGGCGGGTGAGCCAGTTCCCGCGCGCCTGGGTCACCGTCACCGCCACGGACGGCCGTCGCGGCGTCGGCTGGGTGGAGTGGAACCGCAACCTGGCGAGCAGGTGAGCCGAGCCGGGGCCGGTGTGCCGCCGCCGATCGTGGTCATGGGTGTCTCCGGCGCGGGCAAGTCGACGGTGGGTTCGGCGCTGGCGCAACGGTTGCGGGTCCCGTTCGTCGACGCCGACATCCTGCACCCGCCGGCCAACATCGCCAAGATGGCCGCGGGCGAACCGCTCGACGACGACGATCGCCGCCCGTGGCTGGACGCGGTCGGGGAGTGGTTGGCGGGCCATCGATCCGGCGGCGTGGCAAGCTGTTCTGCGCTCAAGCGCGCCTACCGCGACCGGTTGCGCGCGCACTGCCCGCGCGTCGAGTTCCTGCACCTCAGTGGTTCGCCGGAGCTCATCGGCGCCCGGGTGGCCGCCAGGGCAGGGCATTTCATGCCGGCCGCGCTGCTGCGGTCGCAGTTCGAGGTGCTCGAGCCCCTCGGCGCCGACGAGGCCGGTGTCACCGTCGACGTGGGCCGGGATGTCGGCGCGATCTGCGACGCCTACCTGTCCGCTTCGGCGGCGCGCCGGTGCGCCGACGGCTGAAAACTGTTGCGCGCCTGCCCGTTCAGCGAATCCGGCGCTTGACTTTCGAACCGACCCGCTCCAGCGCGTTCTCGGCCGCGTGGCCGTTCGCGGAATCGGCGAGATGACGTGCGGATTCCGCGAGGTGCTCGCCGCGGGCCCGGGCGGTGTCGGCCAGGTCGCGGCCGCGCTCGAGGGCGGACCGGGCCCAAGGCTGCTCGGCGATCTCGGCGGCCTGAGAAGCCAGTTTCTCGCCGCGTTTGCGGGCCTTCTTCGTCAGCGGTTCGGCCCTTTCGACGGCCTCGCCAGCCAGTTCGCGGCCGCGTTCGGCGCGCGCCTGCAACCCGTGCACGATCTTCTCGCCGAGCTCGTCGAGGTCGGGGCCGACCGTGTCCGAGAGGTCCGGCAGCGCCGAGGACACCTTGTCGGTGAGGCGCTCGGCCGCCCGGCGGCCGCGCCACCCCAGCGACGGCTTGCCCGCGGTGTCGGCGGCCGCGATCATCAGACCGCCCAGCAGGCTGAGGTCGGTCAGGAAATCCTTGCGCTTCTCGGCTTTGCGCTGCGGGTCGGTCTCGCTCCAGAACATGTGCGCGCCCAGGTTGCCCGGCAACACGGTGAAAGCCAGCGCCGCCGAGGCGACGCGCGGCATCCGCCCGGTGGCGAGCAGCAGGCCACCCCCGACCTGGACCGCCGCGGTGATCTGCGCGACGGTCTGCGGGTCGCTCGGAACGCTGCTGCCCACCGGATCCGGCAACGACTGGAGGCCACCCACCGCGGGCGCCGCGGCCTCGGCCGCGGCCTTGGGGTTGAGCAGTGAATCGATTCCTTGCCCGATGAACACGGCCGACAACAGCGGCCGCGCGATTCTGCGGATCAACATGGCAGCCTGGTTACCCCACGCGCCCGCAAACAAACCGCCCCGTCCGCAGCGCGAATCCGGGGCCCGTATTCCCAGCTGACAGGGGTGCGGCGGCGATAGGGTGGACCCGTGCGGGCGTTGGTCATCGTCGACGTGCAGAACGACTTCTGCGAGGGTGGCGCGCTGGCGGTCGCCGGCGGCGCCGCGCTGGCGTCGGCGATCAACGACTACCTGGCGGCCGGACCGGGCTACCGGCACGTCGTGGCCACCAAGGACTGCCACGTCGACCCGGGGGATCACTTTTCCGACCGGCCGGACTTTTCGTCGTCCTGGCCACCACACTGCCTCGCCGGAACCCCGGGTGCGGACTTTCCGCCCGGCCTCGACACCGGTCCGATCGAGGCGGTCTTCTGCAAAGGCGCCCACGCCGCCGGGTACAGCGGCTTCGAGGGCGTCGACGAGGACGGCACCTCGCTGCTGGCGTGGTTGCGGCGGCGCGGCGTCGACGCGGTCGACATCGTCGGCATCGCCACGGACCATTGCGTCCGGCGCACCGCCGAGGACGCGGCGCGGGCCGGTTTGGCGACGCGCGTGCTGGTGGACCTGACACGCCCCGTCGCCGCGGACTCGGCCGCGCGGGCCCTGGCCGCGATGCGGGCGGCGGGCGTCGAGCTGGTCGAGGCGGCCTGATGGTGGTGCCGCCGGATCGGCAGCGTCTGCTGGCCGCGGTGGAGCGCTCGCCGCAGGCGGCCGCGGCGCACGACCGTGCCGGCTGGGTCGGGTTGTTCGCCACCGACGGCCGCATCGAGGACCCGGTGGGTTCGCGGCCGCACGTGGGGCACCGGCAGATCGGCCGCTTCTACGACACCTTCATCGGTCCGCGCGACATCACGTTTCACCGCGATCTCGACGTCGTCGTCGGCACGGTCGTCGTGCGGGATCTGGAGCTCGAGGTCTGCATGGGTTCGGCCGTGACGATGCACATTCCGGCGTTTCTGCGCTATGACCTTCAGCAAGACCTGCGAGAAGGCAACGGCCAGTGGCGGATTGCCCGGCTGCGGGCCTACTGGGAGTTGCCCGCGATGATGCTGCAGTTCCTCGGGACCGGCTCGCGGGCGATCCGTCCCGCCGTGCAACTGTCGCGAGGATTGCTGACCAACCAGGGCCTGCGGGGAACCGCCGGCTTCGGGGCCGGTTTTCGCCGCGTGGGTGCACGGCACCAGAAGTTCGTCGAGGCATTCCTGGGCGCCGTGACCCGCGGCGATACGACGACCGCAGGACGTGCCCTGTCCCCAACCGCCACAATAACTTTGGGCGACGACCAGCCCCTCGGCCTCGCCGGGCTCGCCGAGCGACTCGAGGGCGGCGGCTGGACCAAGACGATCGGTGCCGGATCCACCGTGACCGTCGCGGTGAACTCGGGGCGCGGGCGCGCCGTCCTGTTCGCCGAGGTGGCCCGGCGGGCCGACGCGATCGACGGGATCGGGTACTTCCCCGCCTGATCGCCCAGGCCGGATTCATAGCCAGGTTGCGGGCCGGACCAGCAGCGCCAGCGTTGCCGCCGACAGGCACAGGTAGGCGCCCGGGAACGCGATGTTGTAGAGGACACGCGCCCTCAGATGTGTCACGACGGCTCCGAGGAAGAACAGGACCAGACCGGTGGCGGCGGCGATTCCCAGGGCGGGCGTGCCGAGCAGCCCGGCGGCCAGTCCTACGGCGCCGGCCAGCTTCACCGCTCCCAACGCCGGCAGCCACGAGCGCGGCACCCCGACCTCGGCCGAGTTCGCCAGGACGCACCGTGCGGGGATGAAGTCGGCCACGGCGATTGCGGCGGTGATGGTCGCGGTGATCAGCGTGATCACGATGCACGCGGTATGCACTGCGCTCACACCGTTGCCGGGCGGGCGCGGTGATCTGCGTGGTGGTGGGCCGGATGGCTGCAACGCTCGCCGCGGCGCACAATCGATTGCGTCATAACGGGTCTCCTCTGGGACTAGGGGTTCGATGGATGCGGACATCTTCTTGACGACTCCCGCGCAGGAAAGGTGACCCATGTGCGCACACAATCTCGCTGATCTGGCGCAACGGTTCGACGCGGACCGGCGACACCTGAGGTCGGTGGCGTTTCAGCTGCTGGGCTCGGTCGCGGACGCCGAGGATGCGGTGCAGGCGGCCTGGTTGAAGGCCAGTCGTGCAGATCTCGGCTCCATCAGCGGGATTGACAACGTGACCGGCTGGTTCACCACGATCGCCGCACGCGAGGCGCTCGACCAGCTTCGAGCGCCTCGGCGCCTGCCGACGAAGATGCGCTGCTGGCGGATTCGGTCAGCGGCGCGCTGCTCGTCGTGCTCGATCGGCTCTCACCCGCGCAGCGCGTTGCTTTCGTGCTGCATGACGTGTTCGCGGTGCCGTTCGAGACGATCGGCGCCCTGTTGGACCGGTCGCCGACGGCCGCGAAAAAGCTGGCCAGCCGAGCCCGGGGCCGGCTGCACGCCGGCCCGGCCGAGTCACGCCGACTCGCGCCCGAACACCTCGAGATCGTGGAGGCGTTCCTGGCGGCGTCTCGCGGCGGTGATGTCGCCACCTTGCTCGAGTTGCTGGCTCCCGACGTGATGCGCAGGGTCGACCGGTCGCTGGTCCCGCCCGGGGTGCCGACCGAGTTGCGTGGCGCCCGTGAGGTCGCCGAGGAGGCTCGTCGCTTCGCCGGACGCGCGCAAACCGGTGTGGTGCTGCTCATCGACGGGACACCGGGCATCGTGATCGCGCCGGGCGGGCACGCCCGGGTCCTGCTGCTGATCGGCGTCGGAGCCGACAGCCACATCCATACGATCGACATCCGCGGCGACGCCGACCGCCTGCGTCGGGCCGTTCTGGCGTTGCCGTACCCGCCGCCCGGGCGACCCCGCGGTGGCATCGGGTACCAAGGACACTAGAAGTGGCCGGCGCGCGACCGGCCGGGACCGAAGACCGGGGAGCGCCATGCTCGACGAGCCGTTCGCACGGCGGGGCCTGCTGCGGGGCGCCGGCGCGCTCACCGCGGCGGCGCTGACACCGTGGTCGGGCGGCTGCGCTTCCGACGACGACGACGCGCTCACCTTCTTCTTCGCCGCCAACCCGGACGAACGCGATGCCAGGATGCGCGTCATCGAAGCGTTCCGGCGCCGCTACCCCGACATCAAGGTGCGGACGCTGTTGTCCGGGCCCGGCGTGATGCAGCAGCTCTCGACGTTCTGCGCCGGCGGCCGATGTCCCGACGTGCTGATGGCCTGGGAATCGACCTACGCCGAATTGGCCGGCCGGGGAGTGTTGCTCGACCTGAACACGATGCTGGCGCGCGATCGGGCGTTCGCCGCCGAGCTCGAGGCCGACCGCCTCGGCCCGCTCTACGACGTCTTCTCGTTCAACGGGGGCCAGTACGCGTTCCCCGAGCAGTGGTCCGGGAACTACCTGTACTACAACAAGCGCCTGTTCGCCGCGGCCGGGGCGCCGGCACCGCCCGGGACGTGGGCGCAGCCCTGGACGTTCGGTGAGTTCCTGGATACCGCTTCCGCGCTCACCAGGCGGGACGGTTCCGGGCGGACCACGCAGTGGGGTTTCGTCGACACGTTCCTGCCGTACGCGTCGGCGGGGCTGTTCGCCATGAACAACGGTGTGCCGTGGTCGACCCCGCTGAAGAACCCCAGCCACTTCAATTTCGGGGACGACGCGTTCATCGAGGCGGTGCAGTTCTACGCCGACCTGGCCACCAAGCACCAGGTGGCGCCCACCGCCTCGGAGACCCAGTCGATGTCCACGCCCAACCTGTTCGCGGCCGGCAAGGCGGCGATCGCGCTGGGCGGCCACTGGCGCTATCAGACGTTCCTGCGCGCCGACGGCCTGGAGTTCGACGTCGCGCCACTTCCGACGGGGCCGGCGCTGCCGAAGGGGCATGCGGCCTGTTCCAACATCGGCGCCACCGGCCTGGCCATCTCGGCGAGCAGCCAACGCAAGGACCAGGCCTGGGAATTCGTCAAATTCGCGACCGGATTCGTCGGGCAGTCTCTGATCGGTGAATCGTGTCTTTTCGTGCCGGCGCTACACTCCGCGCTGACCTCCCGCGGGTTCGCCGCGGCCCACGCCCGGTTGCGCAACCTGTCCGTGCTCACCGAAGGTCCGGCCCACTCCGAGGCGTTGCCGATCACCACGGCATGGGAGAAGGTCAGCGCCCTGATGGACCGCAACTTCGGTCCCGTGCTGCGCGGGTCGAAGCCCGCGACGACGCTGGCCGGGATGTCGCACGCCCTCGCCGAGGTGCTGCGCAACCCATGACACCGATCCGCACACGCTCCCCGGGCGCCCGCCCGCTGCGACGACGCGCCCGGGCGGGCCGGCTGTTCGTGACGCCGAACCTGGCCGCGGTCTGCGTCTTCATGCTGTTCCCGCTCGGGTTCTCGCTGTACATGAGCTTTCAGCAGTGGGACCTGTTCACACCGCCGAAGTTCGTGGGCCTGAAGAACTTCGGGGACCTCACGTCCGACCCGTTGTTTGTCATCGCGCTTCGCAACACGGTGGTTCTCACGGTCGGCACCGTGGTGCCGACCGTGCTGATCAGCCTCGTCGTGGCCGCCGTGCTGAGCCGGGAAGTCAAGGGCATCGGCATCTTTCGCACCATCGTGTTCCTGCCGCTGGCCATCTCCTCGGTGGTGATGGCGGTCGTGTGGCAGTTCGCCTTCGACACCGACAACGGGTTGCTCAACATCGTGCTCGGCTGGGCCGGGGTCGGCCCGGTTCCCTGGCTGATCCAACCACAATGGGCCATGGTGTCGCTGTGCATGGTCAGCGTGTGGCGGAGCGTGCCGTTCGCCAGCGTCGTACTGCTGGCCGCAATGCAGGGAGTGCCGGGAAACCTCTACGAGGCCGCCAGGATCGACGGTGCGGGCGGGATACGACAGTTCGTCTCCATCACCGTGCCCATGATCCGGGGTGCCATGTCGTTCGTGGTAGTCATCTCGGTCATCCACGCCTTCCAGGCGTTCGACCTGGTGTATGTCCTCAACGGGCCCAACGGCGGTCCGGAGACCGCGACGTACGTGCTGGGCATCATGCTGTTCCAGCACGCGTTTTCGTTCCTGGAGTTCGGATATGCCTCCGCGCTGGCGTGGGTGATATTCGCCATCCTGCTGGTGTTGACCGTGCTGCAGTTACGCATCACGCGGCGTCGCTCCTGGGAGGCTTCCCGTGGGCTTGGTTGAGCACCCCACGCGCATGTTCAAGCGCAACGCCATCCGGACCGTGGTCGTCTACACGGCCCTGATCGGCATCGCCTGCTGTGCGCTGTTCCCGATCGCGTGGGCGGTCTCGGGATCCTTGAAGAAGGAGGGCGAGGTCACCGAGCCGACGTTGTGGCCGGTGCGGCCGCAGTGGTCGAACTACACCGAAGTGTTCGCGTTGATGCCGTTCTGGCGGATGTTCTTCAACACCGTGCTCTATGCCGGCTGCGTCACGGCCGGGCAGGTGTTCTTCTGCTCGCTGGCCGGATATGCGTTCGCGCGGCTGCAATTCCGCGGCCGCGATGCGCTGTTCTTCGTGTACCTGACCACCCTGATGGTGCCGCTGACGGTCACCGTCATCCCGCAGTTCATCCTGATGCGGACCCTCGGCTGGGTCGACACGCCCTGGGCGATGATCGTGCCCGGTTTGTTCGGCAGCGCCTTCGGCACCTACCTGATGCGGCAGTTCTTCCTGACACTGCCCACCGATCTGGAGGAAGCCGCGATCCTCGACGGGTGCTCCTCGTGGCAGGTCTACTGGCGGGTTCTGCTGCCCCATGCCAGGCCCGCGGTGCTGGTGCTCGCGGTGCTCACGTGGGTCAACGTGTGGAACGATTTTCTGTGGCCGCTGCTGATGATCCAGCGCGACGGCCTGGCCACGCTGACCCTCGGCCTGGTCCGGATGCGCGGGGAGTACGCCGCCCGCTGGCCGGTGCTCATGGCGACGTCCATGCTGATCATGTTGCCGCTGGTGCTCATCTACGCCATCGCGCAGCGTTCCTTCGTCCGCGGCATCGCCGTGACCGGGCTCGGTGGCTAGTCGTGGCCTCGGTGAGTTTCGAACGCGCGACCCGCCGCTACCCGGGCGCGGACCGGCCGGCACTGGACGGGCTGGACCTGGTGGTCGGCGACGGCGAGTTCGTCGTGCTGGTGGGCCCGTCCGGGTGCGGCAAGACGACCTCGCTGCGGATGGTGGCCGGACTGGAGACGCTGGATTCCGGGCGCATCCGCATCGGCGACCGCGACGTCACCGACGTCGACCCGAAGTATCGCGACGTCGCGATGGTCTTCCAGAACTACGCCCTCTACCCACACATGACGGTCGCGCAGAACATGGGCTTCGCGTTGAAGATCGCCAGGACGCCGAAGGCCGAGATCCGCGAGCGGGTGCTGGCCGCGGCCGACCTGCTCGACCTGCGCCCGCATCTGGACCGCAAACCCAAGGACCTGTCCGGGGGGCAACGCCAGCGGGTGGCGATGGGCCGCGCCCTCGTGCGCCGTCCGCAGGTGTTCCTGATGGACGAGCCGCTGTCCAATCTCGACGCCAAGCTGCGGGTCCAGACGCGCAACCAGATCGCCGCACTGCAACGGCGACTCGGCACCACCACCGTCTACGTCACCCACGACCAGGTGGAGGCCATGACGATGGGCGACCGGGTCGCCGTGTTGTGCGACGGCGTGCTTCAGCAGGTCGCCGCGCCCCGCGAGCTCTACCGCAACCCCGCCAACGTCTTCGTGGCGGGCTTCATCGGCTCGCCGGCCATGAACTTGTTCACCCTGCCGATCGTGCATTCTTCAGTGTCGCTGGGGGATTGGCCCATCCAGGTACCACGTGAGATCGCCGCCAGAGCGGCACAGGTCGTCGTCGGAGTGCGTCCCGAACACTTCGAGGTGGGTGGTCCCGGGGCCCAGGGGGGCGTCGAGATGCAGGTGGACGTGGTCGAGGAACTAGGAGCGGACGCGTACCTGTACGGGCGAATCATCCTCTCGGGCAACGCCGTCGATCAGACCGTCGTGGCGCGCGCCGACGGGCGCCGGCCGCCGGAACGGGGTAGCCGCGTGTGCCTGCACCCCGAGCCCGGGCACGTGCATTTCTTCGGCGCCGACGGCCGCCGCATTCCCGTGGAGCTGCCGAGCGGCGTGCGGCCCGGCGACCCATCGGATCGGGGCTGAGGTGGCGGCCGTGAGCGTGGCACACGCCGACCTGGTCTGCGAGGGCGGAGGCGTGCGGGGCATCGGACTGGTCGGCGCGGTGGACGCGCTGGCCGAAGCTGGCTACCGGTTCCCGCGCGTCGCCGGCAGCAGCGCGGGCGCGATCGTCGCCTCGCTGCTGGCCGCTCTGGAGGTGGCCGGCGAACCGCTGAGTCGGCTCGGCGACGTGATGCGCAGCATCGACTACCGAAAGTTCCTCGACCGCAGCATGATCGGCCGGATTCCTGTCATCGGCGGGGGACTGTCGCTGCTGGTGTCCGACGGTGTCTATCGCGGGGCCTACCTGGAGCGTCTGCTCGCCGGGCTGCTCGGTGAGCTGGGCGTGCGCACGTTCGCCGATCTGCGCACCGGGGAGAAGCCCGACCAGTTCGCGTGGTCACTGGTTGTGACCGCCAGCGATCTGTCCCGACGCCGACTGGTGCGCATTCCGTGGGACCTGCCCGATTACGGGGTGGACCCGGACACCTTTCCGGTGGCCCGCGCGGTTCACGCCTCGGCGGCGATCCCGTACGTGTTCCAACCGGTCCGGGTGGCAGGGGCCACCTGGGTCGACGGTGGATTGTTGTCGGACTTTCCGGTTCAGTTGTTCGACGAGCCCGACGGCCGGCCCCGCTGGCCGACATTCGGCATCCGGCTCTCGGCGCGTCCCGGCATTCCGCCCACCCACCCGGTGCACGGCCCGGTGTCGCTGGGCATTGCCGCCGTCGAGACGCTGATGAGCAACCAGGACAACGCCTACATCGACGACCCGTGCACGGTGCGACGCACCATTTTCGTTCCCGCCGAGGAGGTCAGTCCGATCGATTTCGGCCTTTCCGCCCAACAACGGGACGCGCTTTACCAACGCGGTTTGCGAGCGGGCCGAAACTTTTTGACGACCTGGAATTACCCGGCCTATCTGGCCGCGTGCGGGCCACCGACCGGCGACCGGAAGTGAGGTGAGGGCCGGCAAGCTGCCGAGTGCACGGACACCCGGCAGCTTGCGCCACTGCGGCGGGCGTCACCGCGTCCAGAACAGGAGATCGCGCCCACCGGCGTCGTACACCACGCTGTTGGGGTTGGGCCCCACGACGTCGAAGTACAGTTTGCCGCTTCTCTCGTCGCCTTGGTTCACCACGGCCGGGTTCATGCCCTGGGCGGTGGCCACGTTACCGAGCTCGGGGTAGTTGTCGCCGTTTGCCGCACGGGCGTTGAAGTCCGGGATGATCGGCTGGACGTTCCCGCGGATCGCCCGGACGGTCGCGTCGGCCTCCCACAGGTGGCCGCGGGGCTGATACGGGATCGGGTCGTTGCTCGGGCGCAGGTTGCTCACTGTCCAGCCCGTGATCACGGCGCCGTCGGAGTCGTTGAGCCTCTCCTGGTTGCCGAACTTCTTGAAGACGGGGTAGGCGTCGGCCGATGCGGCGGGTGCGCTCGCAATCCCGACCCCCGTCGCCGCGGCCAGAGTCGCGACCGCCGTCGTCCCGATTTGGGAGAGCTTCATGCTTCGTTCCTCTCGTTCGCGTCATTTTTTTGAACTAGACAAGGCGTACCTCGAAGCCGCCCGGCCAAACGTTCTCCGCTCGGACTGATTGCCTTTGCCGCATTGCAATTGGAATTCGTCACGTGTTGTGAAGTGCGTCATGGTCGCCCGGCAGCGTGAGGCCGGCGTCAGCGACACCACAAATTGTGATGTCGGGCTCTGGCGCGCCGCGCCGGTGATCACCCGTGGGCCTTTCTAGGATTGCCGGCGTGGTCGATCGCTATGGAACCGACGTACTGGCCGCCGGCCGGCGCAAGCCCCGTTCGACCGAGCATCCCGCCGAGCTGGGGTTGGTGGTCGAGGACGCGCAGACGGGCTATGTCGGTGCCGTGGTGCGGGTCGAGTACGGCCGGGTCGACCTGGAAGACCGGCACGGCCGGACCCGCGGATTTCCCCTCGGACCCGGGTATCTGCTCGAGGGACGTCCGGTGATCCTCACAGCACCCCGACGCGCCGCGCCGGCTGCCCCGCCCAGGACGGCGTCGGGCTCCGTCGCGGTGCCGCGCGTCCGCGCCCGGGTCGCGCGCGCCAGCCGGATCTATGTCGAGGGACGCCACGACGCCGAGCTGATCGCGCAGGTGTGGGGCGATGACCTGCGCGTCGAGGGTGTGGTTGTCGAGCACCTCGGCGGCGTCGACGACCTGGTGGACATCGTTGCCGAGTTCGGTCCGGGCCCGGGGCGCCGGCTCGGTGTGCTCGTCGACCACCTCGTGGCGGGTTCGAAAGAGGCGCGCATCGCCGACGCGGTGCGGCGCGGACCGGGTGGCGACGACACGCTGGTCGTCGGCCATCCCTACGTCGACATCTGGCAGGCCGTCAAGCCGCAGCGGCTCGGCCTGAAAGCCTGGCCGCAGGTGCCGCGGCACGTGGAGTGGAAAAGCGGCGCCTGTCAGGCCCTGGGCCTGCCGCACGCCGCCCAGGCCGACATCGCCAGGGCCTGGCAGCACATTCGGTCCCGCGTGCGCGACTGGAACGATCTCGAGCCCGCGCTGATCGGCCGGGTCGAGGAGCTCATCGACTTCGTGACGCAACCGTCGGAGTCCTGAACCCGGCCGCAGACCCCGCGAGCGCCATGCTCGCGTGACGCTCGGCGCGACGAATTCCCCTCGTCCGGGCCATAATTCACCCACGCGCAGTCACCGGGGCGGCCGAGATGTTTCAGCGAAGTGATGTTTCGTGTCGTCCGTGTAAATCACTCCCGCTCGCCGTCACATACGGGTGTCCTCGGAGCACTAACACCGTGAAGACCCCGTGAAGACCCCATATCCAGCGAGAAAACGGAGGAAGCCCATGACCGACGCGCTCGTCATCGACGCCGCGGCCCTGGACCGGTTGTCGTGCAACGCCAAGGCCGACCCCGCGACCGGCAAGAAGACCCTGAAGGCCACTACGGTGTGCGAGGCCGGATTTCGCAACATGACCTATGTACGCGACCTCGCACCGATGCTGGTGGGGGAGCCGCCGGCGCTGCTGGGCGACGACTCGGCGCCCAACCCGTCGGAAACCGCCCTGGCCGCGCTCGGTTCCTGCATCTCGGTCGGGATGCTCGCCAACGCGACGCACCGGGGCGTGACCCTCACCAAGATCGAGGTCGAGATGGAAGGCGACATCGACATCTCCGCCGTGTGGGGGGTCGGTGACACTCCCGACGGCAAGCTCCTGGGCTTCAGCGCGGTCCGTTGCACGGTGACCCTGGCCGCAGACGTCGACGAGGCGACGCTCAAGGAGATCCACGACAACGCGATCGCCTGGTCGCCCGTGGTGAACACGTTCCGCAACCCGGTCAGCGTCGACTCGACCCTGTACACCCAATAGGAAGCCCACCGTGACAACCACATTGACCAAAACGGTTCTCGCGGAGGCCATCAGGCTGGCCCGTGTGGAACGCGGACTGAGCTGGGCGAAAATCGCCGAGTCGATCCGCAAGGACCCGGTATGGACCGTGGCGGCGCTGCTCGGCCAGCACCCGCTCGCGGCCGGCGACGCGGCGACGGTCGCATCGCTCCTCGACCTCGATGACGAGGCGGTGACGGTGCTACAGACCGCCCCGTACCGGGGATCGGATTCGGTCGCCGCGAAGGATCCGACGATCTACCGGTTCTACGAGGCGTTGGCCGTCTATGGCCCGGCGATCAAAGAACTCATTCACGAGGAATTCGGCGACGGCATCATGAGCGCGATCAACTTTCAGCTGAGCGTGCGACGGCGTCCCGATCCGCAGGGCGACAGGGTGGTCGTCATCTTCGACGGAAAGTTTCTCGACTACGCATGGCAACACGCCGCGCAGCAGGCGCAGGAGGTACTCGAATGACGGCGACGATGGATCCCGCGGCGGGCCGATTGGATCTCGAACTGCTGGAAGACATCCGGGCCCATGCCGGCGTGTTGGACCGCGGTGAGCAGCACTCCCGGCGCAGCTTCACCGCACTGGGTGCGGCCGGGCTGCTCGGGATCGGTGCGCCGGGCAACGCCGACGGCCGGCTTCCCGACATGGCCGAGGTGATCCGGCTGATCTCCGGGGAGTGCATGAGCACGGGATTTTCGCTGTGGGCCCACCGGATGGCGGTGGAGTACCTGCTCACGGCCGCGACGCCGTTCAGCGCGGCCGCGGCCCGGCCGCTGCTTGCCGGCATCGCATTGGGCGTCACCGGCATGGCGTCGGCGTTCAAGGAGGCGGCGGGCTGCGGCAACCTCGAACTGACGGCCACACCGGTGGCGGACGGCTACGAGGTGTCCGGCGCCATCAGGTGGGCCAGCAACCTCTACCGCGACTCGACCCTGGTCACGGCGGCGCGTACCGAGAACGGCGAAAAGCTGATCGTGGCCATGCCGTTGGATATGCCGGGCGTGGCCCTGGGCAACCACTTCGACTTGCTCGCCATGGGCAGCACCGCCTCGTCGCACCTCACCCTCGAAGGCGTCCGCGTCGGTCCGGAGCAGGTGCTGTCACGCGACTTCGACGGGTTCCTGCAAGCCGTCCGCCCGACGTTCCTCGTCCTGCAGTCGGCCATGTGCCTGGGCCTGACCAGGACGACGGTGGAGGAGAGCCGGCGGGGGCTCACGGGGGTCAACGAGGTCTTCGCCGCCGATGTGGACCGCATCGCCGGCCGGCTCGCGTGCGCGGAGATGACGTTGGCGGGCCTGGCGGCGGCGGTCGGCAGCCCCGGACAGCCGACCAAGAGGCAGCTGCTGGCGCTGCGCCTCACGGCCGCCGAACTGTCCAGCGCCAGCGCCGATCTGGAGATCCGGACCGCCGGCGGCAAAGGATATGCGAGCAGGACACCGGCGAGCCGGCGCTACCGGGAGGCGGCGTTCATCCCCGTCCAGTCACCGTCCGAGGCTCAGCTGCGCTGGGAACTCGCCCGATGTGCCTGAGCACGGATCCATGGTGACCCCGGTGGCGATGCCGCCCGAGGACACCGCGTACCGGCACCTGGTCGGCGGGATCCCGCTGGCGGTGCTGGTGCGCGACTTCCACCGCCCGCTGGTGAACTTCGCCCGGACCATGGTGGACTCGCCGGTGCTCGCCGAAGAAGCGGTGCAGGAGGCGTGGGTGCAGGTGATGCAGTCCTCGCGTTCCTTCCAGGGCCGTTCGTCGGTGAGCACCTGGCTGTTCGGGATCGTCAAGAACACCGCGTCGCGGCATCGGCGCCGCGAGTCCCGGATCCGCGACCACGAGGTGCTGGCCTCGGCAGAGGCCGAAGCCGCCGACCCGCTGTCGGGTCGCATGCACTCGGTCGGTCATCCCGACGCCGGACACTGGAGCGTCCCGCCGTCGCGGCGCTTCCTGCCCGAGGACCAGACCATGACGCAGGAGATCGTCGGCCACGTGCGCGCCGCGCTGGATGCGTTGCCGCAGCGGCAGCGGCAACTGGTCATCCTTCGCGACGTCGTCGGCATGACGGCCGAAGAGGCCGCCGAGACCCTCGACCTGTCCGCCGAGGCGCAACGCGCACTGCTCTACCGCGCCCGGGGGAACCTTCGCAACGCACTGGAGAAGCGGTACCCACGATGACCGTCCGTGACAAGGCAGTTCCCGCCATCGACTGCGTCGAATTCGTCCGGCTCGTCGACGATCTCGTGGACTCGGATCCGCGGCGCTGGGGCGCGATCGTGAGCCGGCACCTCGACGAGTGCCCGCCCTGCCTGGTCTACCTGCAACAAATGCTCGACCTCCGGATCCTGCTCAGCCACGTCTTCGACGGACAACAACTCAGCGACGAGCACATCGCCGGAGTGATCCGGGGCATCAACGCGTTCCGGGCAGGCCACTAACCCCACGAACTTGAGGAAAACCACAATGGCTCAGCTGATTTCGACCAGCCCTCCGATGACCGCACCGCCGGCACACCGGGCGGACGGAGATCCCTTCGAGCCGCTCGGCGTCGGGGCCATGGTGGACCGGGTGGCCGCCATGGCGGTCGAAAAGGCAACGCATCCCTGGGCTTTTCTGATACGTTCCCTGGTCGGTGGGGCGATGGTGACTTTCGGGGTGTTGCTCGCACTGGTCGTCAGCACCGGGGTGAAGACCCCCGGCGTCTCGAGCCTGCTGATGGGTTTGGCGTTCGGGATGTCGTTCGTTCTCATCCTGGTGTCGGGCATGTCGCTGATCACCGCGGATATGGCCGCCGGCTTCCTCGCCGTGCTCAAGGGCCGCATGAGCGTGGGTGGCTACGGGTTTCTGGTTGTCGTCGGACTCGTCGGCAACATCGCGGGAGCGCTGGTGTTCGTCACCGTCTGCGGCGCCGCCGGAGGTCCATACCTGGGTGCCTTCGCCGAGCGGGCGGCAGTCGTGGGCGCCCAGAAGGCCGGCCAGCCGCTCTGGACCGCGCTGTTGCTGGCGGTGATGTGCACCTGGTTCCTGCAGACGGCGATGTGCATGTACTTCAAGGCCCGCAGCGACGTCGCGCGAATGGCCTTCGCTTTCTACGGCCCGTTCGCCTTCGTCGTCGGCGGCACCCAGCACGTCGTCGCCAACGCCGGATTTGTGGGTCTTCCCTTGATGCTCAATTTGTTCCATCCAGCGGCGCCGCGCGGCGGGATCGGCTGGGGATTGGGCGAGGGCGGCCTGTTGACCAACATCTGCATCACCACGGTGGGCAATCTGATCGGCGGCACGCTGTTCGTGGCCCTGCCGTTCTGGGTCATCGCGCGGCTGCAACGCCCCGCCTCATGGCCGGCCGGTGACGGGACCGTTATGGCCGGGCGACGCAACGGGGCGCCGCTGAAGCACTCCGTCCCGCCGGTTGGGGACTAAAGCCTCACGACCGGGGGCACCCGTCGCCGATAACGTCCCTCCTGAAGGAGGGAGCGCGACATGTCAGCACCGAAGCAGCCCGGCGTGGTGGTCGCCACCGACGGTTCGGCGGCGTCCAATGTCGCCGTCGCCTGGGCGGCCCGTGACGCGGCGATGAGGAATGTTCCACTGACGGTCGTCCACGCGGTGGTCACCCCGACCGCGACCTGGCCGCCGATGCCCTACCCGGATTCCTTGGCGGTGCGGCTCGAGGACGACGGCAAGAAGGCCATCATGCACGCGGTCAAGATCGCCGAAGAGGCCATGCCGGCGGACCGCAAGGTCCCTATCGCCAGGGAGCTGGTCTTCGCGACCCCGGCGGCGACCCTGATCACGATGTCCGCCCAGGCGGAGATGGTCGTGGTGGGCAGTTCCGGGCATGGGCTGCTGGCCCGCGGCGTGATCGGTTCGGTCAGTTCGACGGTGGTGCGCCAGGCTTCCTGCCCGGTCGCCGTTGTCCACGAGGGAGACCTGCCGGCCCCGGACGCCCACGTCCTGGTGGGCATCGACGGCTCGCCGGCCTCCGAGCTAGCCACGGAGATCGCGTTCGACGAGGCCTCTCGGCGTGGGGTGAGCCTGGTGGCCCTGCACGCGTGGAGTGACCTCACGGTGAGCGACCTCGGGGAGTCCGGCCTGCCCGGACTGCTCGGGGAGGCGGAACGCAGCCTCGCCGAACGGCTCGCGGGCTGGCAGGAACGCTATCCCGACGTGACCGTGCGCCGGCTCGTCGTGCGCGACCGTCCGGCGCATGAGCTCATCGAAAACGCGGGCTCGGCTCAGCTCGTCGTCGTGGGCAGTCACGGCAGGGGCGGTTTGGCCGGCATGCTGCTGGGCTCGGTCAGCAACGCGGTGCTGCACTCCGTGCGGGTGCCGGTGATCGTGGCCAGGGCCGCCGCGGCAACCTGAAAAAGCCCCCCGGATCGTCCGGCGTCACCGATGGCGGGTGTCGGTCGACCACAGCGTCGCGCAGCCCGGGCACTGCAGGTTGACGCGCGTTGCCCGGTTGCTCAGCAGGTACTGCCAGTGTGTCGCGCAGTTGCGGCTGCTGCGGCACTCCGCGCATCTGCCGTGGCCCCAGTCGCAGCGCGGGCAGGGTAGCCAGGCGCGACGCGACGCGTCGGCGTGGGGGTCGATCGGGAGCGAATTCCGCAAACGGTGATCCATCGCAGGATAGGGTAGGCTACCCAAATTCTTCTGGCAAATCGGGCCGGGCGCCGAAATTCGCCCGACCCGTCCCGGCCCGTGGCCGGGTCGGGCGAATCGCGTTGCGGCGCCGACTCTCTCGGCGTGTGGCGGGCCGGAGAGCGCTGTAGCGAGACGCCGGCGCTCAACCCACCACCCGGCGAAGCGGGTGTAGGCCTGTCGCGGTGGGTAGAGACAAGCTATGACCGACACCCTCATCCAGACCTTCCACCCCCTTGACCCGCTCACCGCGGACGAGTTCCGGCAGGCGGCCGCGCTCCTGCGCCGGGAGAAATCGGTGGACGACCGCTGGCGCTTCGCCTCCATCGCACTGGAGGAGCCGGGCAAGCCCATGGTCGCCGCGTTCGAGGACACCGGCGCGGTGCCCGACCGCCGGGCGGCGGTGGTGTGTTTCGACCGCGACACCAACACGACGTTCAAGGCGCTCGTCTCGCTGACCGACGACGCGGTGGTGGCCTGGGACCGGGTGCCCGGCGTGCAACCCAACATCACGGTGGACGAGTTCCGGGAGGCGAACGAGGTCATGCGCCGCGATCCGCGCGTCGTCGCCGCGCTGCGCCGGCGCGGCATCACCGACGTGGACGACGTGTTCGCCGACATCTGGGCCTACGGGGACGTGCTGATCCCGGAGGACTACCGCGCCCGGCGGCTGGCGTGGTCGGACACCTGGCTCAAATCGCCGGGCGGTGCGAATCGGTACGCGCATCAGCTCAGGGGCTTCCACTGCATCCTCGACCTCAACTCCATGGAGGTGCTCGACATCGAAGAAGGGGAGCCGCTGGAGTTGCCTGAGATCATGGGCGAGTACCTGCCGGAGCACGTGCCCCGGCGCCTGCGCGACTCGAGTGTCAGAGAACCGTTGCGGCCGTTGGAGATCACCCAGCCCGACGGCCCGTCGTTCACCCTCAACGGAAACCTGCTGGAATGGCAGAACTGGTCTGTGCGAATCGGTTTCAACTGGCGCGAAGGGATGACGCTGCACACCGTCACCTACAACGACCACGGGCGCATCCGCCCGATCGCCCATCGGCTGTCGTTCGCGGAGATGACGGTGCCCTACCGTGACCAGTCCGACGACCACTACCGGCGCACGGCGTTCGACATCGGCGAGTGGGGCCTGGGATTCATGACGACCTCCCTGGCGCTGGGCTGCGACTGCCTGGGCGAGATCCGCTATCTGGACGCGACCTTGCACGACAGCACGGGCCGGCCGTACGTGATCAAGAACGCTATCTGCATCCACGAAGAAGACGACGCGGTGCTCTGGAAGCACGTCGACCCCGCCACCGGCGCCGAGGTGCGCCGCGCGCGCCGCCTCACCGTGTCCTTCCACGTGACTGTGGCCAACTACGAATACCTCGTGTACTGGCGCTTCTATCAGGACGGCAGCATCCAGAGCGAAGTGCGGGCAACGGGATTGATCCTGACCACCCACCTGTATCCCGGGGAGAAGGCGTCGCGGGGAGCGCTGGTGGATACCCGCACCTACGCGCCGTACCACCAGCATTTCCTCACCGCGCGAATCGATCTCGACGTCGACGGTAGCGACAACACCGTGTACGCCGGCGAAACCGAGCCGGTGCCGATGGGGCCCGACAACCCCTACGGGTTGTCGGTGCGGCAGAAGGAGATTCCGCTGCGCACCGAGCAGGACGGCAAGCAGGACTACTGTTGGGAAACCCAGCGGGCGTGGCGGGTGGTCAACGAGAACGTCACCAACGGTCTGGGCACCCATCCCTCCTACAAGCTGATCCCGGGCGGGGCGATCCCGGCCATGTTCGACCGCGACTCGCCGGTCCTGCAGCGCGCCGGAGTCATCGGCCACACCGTGTGGGTCACTCCCAACCATCCCGACGAGCGCTGGCCTGCAGGGGAGTTCGTGAACCAGAGCGGACCCGGCCTCGGTCTGCCCCGCTGGACCGCGGCCGACCGTCCCATCCATAACACCGACGTGGTGCTCTGGTACACCTTCGGGATTCACCACATCACCCGCCCGGAGGACTGGCCGATCATGCCGGTCGACACGGTGTCGTTCTGGCTCAAGCCCGTCGGGTTCTTCGATCGCACCCCGGCGTTGGATGTTGCGCCCAGCCAGGCAACCGCCTGCCATCGCAACGACGAGTGAAACCATCGCAGGAGGAAGCGGATATGTGGGAGAACAAGGTATTTCACAACATCATCGGCGGCGAGATCACCGCCGCTGCCGACGGAAGGCTGATGGACATCGTCAACCCCGCCACGGGCGAAACCTATGCCGTGGCGCCGAACTCGTCGGCCGAGGACGTCGACCGGGCATTCCGGGCAGCGGCGCGGGCATTCGAATCATGGCGTTGGTGCACCCCCGGCGACCGGCAGCGGGCCCTGCTCAAACTCGCCGACGTCATCGAGGACAACGCCGACGAACTCGTGGCGATCGAAAGCGAGAACACCG
>NZ_JBYCLG010000275.1:0-3075 GCF_057473785.1 Mycobacterium sp. TH-M103 | reverse complement strand
CTGCGGGCTCATCGCCGCGATGTAGTAGATCTCGTGCCCGGTGGGGTAGCCGCCCCCATTGGTGGCGATGTGAACGTGGTCGTAGTGGTTGAGGGTCTCGTTGCCGTAGTCCGCCGTCCAGCTGCCCGCGCCGATGCCCGGGTAGAGCCGCTGGCGCCAGATCACGTGGTTGATGCCCCAGCGTTTGGCGTTCGCGAGGGCATAGCCGGCGATCTGGTTGCCGAGCGCGATCCCCTCCGGGCTGTGGTAGTTCGGGATCATCACGTCGATCGCCAATCCGTTGGGGTGCCATTTCAGGGCGTCCTGCCGGTACCCGCCGATCGTCTTGATCTCCGGGAAGAGCACGCCGATGGCACGCGCCGCCCAGATGGTCTTGACCTGCAACCCATGCTCCGGCGCCACGCTGGGAGGCAGCGCGACCAGAAAGTTCTGGGCTGAGGTGGGGGCGGTGGGCGCGTTGGCCGCCAACGACTGCACCTCCGCGGGGGTGGCGATCCGCGGCCCGTCCGCGGGAGCGGACATCTGCGGCACGTCCGGGGGGCGGGCGATCTGCGGGGCGCCGGGTGGCGCGGTTTCGGCGACGGTCGGGTGTCCCACGCAGCACCGGTGCTCGGTGGTCTGGGCGTAGACCATGGCGGCCGAGACGGTCACCGAGGCCGCGATCGCCAGCCAGCGGCCCCGGCCGTTGGCCAGCACGGCGGTACCCACGGTCAGCAGCTTAGTGTCCCGTGCGACGCGTGGGGCAGGCTTTGCCGTTTGTCGTCGGGGTGTCTAGCGCCGGGATTCCTCTGCGACGTCTTCATGGGACTGGTGCAGGCCCGGCGCGTCCGGGTCCTCGCCTTGGTGTTCCAGCTCGTCCTGCAGCCGGCGCTGCTCCTCGGTGGCCTTCCTGGCGTCTTCGGGTACCTCCGGCGGGTCGATGTTGGCTTGCGGATCCACGCGAGATCTCCTTGACGGGTCGACGAACACTTCCGGTCAGGATCGCCCGAATCGGGCGTGCCGAAACCCGGGGCCCACTTCGGGTCCGCGTTACCTCGTCGCCAGCCGAGACCGATCGGCGGGCGGCTGTTTGATCCCCGATGTCCGAACGAGCACCGCCAAGACCACGGCCACGAGAAGCAGCGCCATTACGTCGCCCCAGAGGTGTCCCAGATGGCCGTCGCCGAAGGATTGCACCGTCATGATCGCGGCGTGCACGCCGCTGGACCACACCGTGAACCAGATCAGGCTGAGGTTGTTTTCCGGGCTGCGCGCGGCATTGATGAGGAACACCCCGAGGGTGGCGTAGACGCCGACGATCATCATGAAGTAGTCGGATCGGTACGGCGCTCCGGAGTGCCACATCCAGCCCGACGGCCAGACCACCGCCAGGGGATAGACCAGGAGCATGACGGCGCCGACGAAAACAAGCGCCAGTTGCAGGAGTTTGTAGGGCGTTGCCATCGTAGCCTCCTGTCGGTGGCTGATGGCTTGTCATTATGCGCCTTCCCACCGCCGCGCAGCTATGCTCCGGCGACGAATTCCGCGGCTACGGCGGCCAGCAATTGCTGTGTGCGGCGGCGCGACTCGCTCCGGGTCTGGGCGTTGTCACCCAGCGGCACCACCCGGGCGGCGAGATCGGTGACGCCGGCGTCGCGGTACCGGCGCAACCTGGCGAGGATGGCCGCTTCGTCGCCGGCGGCCATCGTGTCGCCGACGTCGGCGGCGTCGCCGTGCTCGAGCAGTCGCACGTAGTTGGGGGAGAAGTCCGCGTGGCCGAGCACCTCGCTGGCATGGGCGCGGGCCTGCTCGACCTCGCCGGGGCGGCACAGCGCTACCGGGACTCCGGCCACCACCCGAATCCCGCTGCGGCCGAGAGTCGTTGCCGCCGCTGTGATACGGGGGACGACGTAGTCGCCGATCGCGCGTTCGTCGGCCATCCACAGAATGGTGCCGCCGGCGCGTTCCCCGGCGATGCGCAGCATCGCCGGGCCGAGCGCGGCCAGCAGCACCGGGACCGGGGCGTCGGTGACGTCCACCGGGCTGTGCACGTGGTAGGTGGCGTTGTCGACGGACACCGCACCGGGACCGGCCAACGCCGCGTCCAGCACGTCGAGGTAGTCGCCGACCAGACGGGCGGGCCGCTCGTAGGGCAACCCCAGCTGGTCGGCGACGATCCAATGGTGTGACGGGCCGATGCCCAGCGTGAACCGCCCTGCGCACGCGGCCTGCGTGGTCAGTGCCTGCTGCGCCATGGTGAGCGGGTGCCGGGTCTGGATGGGCACGACCGCGGTGCCGATCTCGATGCGGTCGGTGACCTGCCCGAGCAACGCGACGGCCGTCATCGCGCGTCGAGGTAGCCGGGCACCTGCGGCAACCAGAACGAGGCGAATCCGTCCGCTTCGGCGGCCCTTCCGTCCTCGAGCAGCCCGGTCAGCCGCTGCGCGCGGGTGCGCTCCTTGTCCGAGCCCACCATCACACCGATCCTCACGGCATCGCCCGCTCACGGGACATGGCGGTCCCATTCGTGCGCCACGACGACGTGGAACGGGGCGGCGAACAGCGGTGTGGCGGTGCCGTCGGCCCAGCGCTGCTCCAGCGCGGGCCGCAGCCTGCCCGCGGCGACGATCGGGTCCTCGTCGAGGAAGCAGTACGAAAGGGTCTGTCCCGCAGGGGCGCCGGCCAGGCTCGCGTCGACGGCCTGCGAGGCCGCCGACCACACGCCGGCGACACCGTCCACGCCGACCAGGTCCGTCGGCGCCGGCGCGTCCTTTTCCAGCAGCACGTACACGCCGCGGGCCGGCCACCACGGCAGCACGTCGGCCCCGACTTTGACCCGCGGTGCGGCCGCCGTGGCGCGCACGTCGTAGACGCCGCGCTCGACGGGGGGCAACAGCGCCAGCTTGCGCCCGGCGCCACCCAGTGCCGCCGAAAGTTGGTTGAACCCAGCCAGTCCGCCAGGGTCGGTGAAGAAATACGACATCACGTGGTCGACGGGGTCGAACCGCTCGGTGCCGAACGCCCGCGCGTTGCGGCACTGCGGAGTGGACACCAGCCGCAGCGACGCCCGCACCGCACCGAGCCGGTGTTGTTCGG
>NZ_JBYCLG010000274.1:0-5048 GCF_057473785.1 Mycobacterium sp. TH-M103 | reverse complement strand
ATCTGATCAGGGTCGCCACCTACTTCGGTTTGAACCCGGTCGACCTGCAGGTCCGCTACGGGTTGATCCCGCCGGAAGCGGTCACCGAATACGTCGATTCGGCGCCCCACCCGTCCCGACTGCGGGATCTGAGCCCGGACCCGCACAAGCCGTCGATCTGACGGCGGTTGGGCAAAACGGTCGGTCGCGAGCAATGAAGTGCGTGCTCATCCTCACGACACTGGCTGCCTTGGTATGGAGTCTGTGGATCCGCCGTCACACCTGGCGTTCCCGGTGGGAGGCGGGCGCGAGCCTCAACATCGCCCTGCAAGGCTGCGCGGTGTTGCTCATGTCGCCGTGCGCGTCGGCCCATCTGGGGCCGCCGCTCCACCACATTTTCCGGCGGTGGAACGTCGAAGACCTGTTCGCCCATCTCTGCCTGGTCGTCGCGGTCACGGCGATAATTCACCACGGTCTGGCCCGGCTCAACGGCGCCGAGCAGGTTCGCGGGCTTTTCCGCCGGCAGGTCGAGACGCCGGTGCGCATCGGTGTTCCGCTGCTGGTGGCGACGTTTGTCCTCGCCGACGAGAAATACCAGCCGGACCTGTTCGTGGCCCACGTCAGAACCTTCTGGTTCGGAGCCTACTGGCTGGTGCTCGGGACGATGCTGGTCTATCTGTTTCTCTACGCCGGCCGGGTGCTGCTGATCCTGCGGAGGGATCCCCGCTCCACGTCCACCGCCAACCTCTATCTGGCCTCGGCCGCCTTCGGTGTTGCCGCGACCGTGATCCAGGTGGCCACGGCCGAGGTCGGCGTCGACATCACCCTGCCGGTCTGGCTGTGCACATGCCTGGGCGCGATCGGTTTCGCATACGGTTCCGCGCGCTCGTGGCAGGCCAAGGTCGAATGGTTCGCGGTCGGCAGGAATCCTTCGCAGTAGCCAAAAGCCCGCCCGCGTCAGAACCCTTCCGGCGCAACAGGGGAATCCTATGGGAGGCTCTAACGCGGCGAAGCCGCGTGCCCGGGGGGGCGCCCGCTCCCGACGGCGCCCCGTGGGACATCGGAGCGGCCCAACCGCGGTCGATGGAACTCGAAGCTCTCGGCGCTATCACGGGCAGCGATAGTGCACCCGGGCAGGCCGACCAGATGCGGCGAATGGCCGAACACATGGCCGCGATCCTGCCGCTCCTCGAGAACGCCCGCATTCACTTGCCGTGCAACGTCGTCCACGCCACGCGCGCCGGCTGATCCCCAGGAATCCGGGCAGGACGTGTTTAGGGCCGATGGTCCCTAGACCTCGCGGTTGTGCACACGCGATCATTCCATTCATGACCGAACGAGCCGACCCGCCCCGCGTGGGCGGCCGATGGTCCGGGATCTGGGGAGCCCGCTGACCGCCCCGCAGACCTAGTTACGTCGAACACGGCGGCACCCGATTCCGGGGCGCCCCAAACCGAGGAGGAGGTCCTCATGTCCCGTAGAGCCGGAGCCCGGTATGAGTGCGAGGAGTGCGGGGCAGTGCTCGTCTACGAGAAGCCCTGCCCGTGCACCTCGGAGAACGAGCACTCGGAGGTCTGCTGCGACAAGCCGATGAAACAGCTGGTGCAGGCCGGCTAGCTGCCGGACGCACGTCGGTCGACAAGACCAATCCCGCCGCCAGCTGAGCGGCCTGTCGATCCGGTGAAACGCGCCGTCCGGCAGGGTTATTCGGGACTCCGGGCGACGATGACCGGTATCCGCGCGGCATTGACGACCGCGCGGCCGACCGAGCCCAGCAGCATGCCGCTGAAGCCGCCGCGACCGTGGCTGCCGACGACCACGAGCTGGGCGGTCTCGGCCTGTTGGAGCAGCCGGGGTGCCGGTCGATCGCTGACGACGATCTTGCTGACCGCCACGTCCGGATAGCGTTGCTGCCATTCCGCCAACCGCTCGGCGAGTGCCTCCCCCTCGCGAACCTCGAAGTTCGCCCACTCGACGGGGGCCTGGCCGGGGCGCCCGAAGCCCAACGGGCCCATGTCGCTCCACGCGTGCAGAGCCACCAGCCCCACGCCGCGGCGGGACGCCTCGTCGAAGGCGATCTCGGTCGCCAGCTCCGAGGCCGGCGAGCCGTCGACGCCGACCACGACGGGGGCGTGCGAGCTGACGGTCGCCAGCGAGTCCTCGTCGTGGATGACCGCAACCGGGCACTTGGCGTGATAGACCAGGCCGGAGCTGACAGACCCGAGCACGGCGCGGGCCACCGCCGTCTGGCCACGGCAGCCCACCACCACCAGCTGGGCCGCCTTGGTCAGATCGATCAGGGTGGGCAGTATCGGGGCGTCGTAGAGCAAGTCGCTGGTGATCTGGTAGGCGCCATGAGGCTGGGCCGCCTTGGCGGCCATCTTGTGCGCCTCCTCCAGGATCTGGTGCGCGTGCTGTTCCTGCCAGGACGAGTACTCGCCAGGTGGCGGCACCGGCGGCACGGGACCGAAGAATTCGGTGATCGCCGGGGCCACGTGCACCAGCCGCAAAGGCGCCTCGTGCAATGCGGCGTCTCGGGCCGCCCATTCGACGGCCGCCAACGACGACGGCGAGCCGTCGACAGCGACCAGAATCTCCGCGGACGCCTGTCGAGGTGACATCCGAGTCTCCCTTCGCGAGCGCATAGCCGAATCGGCGATGATGCTCGACCCTAGGCGGCCGGACGCGCAGCGTCAGGAGGCCTTGGTCCCTATCTCGAGGGCATTACTGCCTCGCGCGTGGCTCGCCCGCGGCCGGGTGAAGGTGAAGTGGACCGGGCGCCGGGACAGTACCGGCCGAAGGCGAGCGCGACGTTGTGTCCGGCGAACCCGAGTTGTTGATGGCGTAGTCGTATCTGCCGGGCCGGGGTTTGCCGGCCCTGGCGTGGCGCTCCAGCCCGATCGCCGCCGCTGCGGCGTTGGGCATGTACTTGTGTACGACCAACGGTGACACCGCCCCGGCCCCGCAGGCCCGCATGTCGTCTTAGCTGAAGGCCAGTTCCTCACCCGAGCCGAGGCCGGTGCCGATGGAGACCATCAACCGGTCGGGGTCGACCATCGGGATGGCCCGCGTTGTCCCGTACCCGCCGCCTGACCACGGTGGACATGCGTTGCAGGTAGCTCATGCGGCGCATCTCGGGGAGGGTCAGCTCGAAACCTCGAGGAGATGCCCGCCGATGCGCACCGGCAGTTCGAACTCCTCGACGAACGCGTCATCGAGCGTGCGGATGCCGCTTTGGCTGTCGAGCAGGCACTGCGATGTCGTCTCGGCATCGGTCCCCAGCGCGGTCGTCATGGCGATGCCCGTGACCACCGCGTCGGGAAACCCGTTTCCCGTAGCCAACGGTCTCATCGGTGTCGTCGGGCCTTTCTAGGGTGCCTCGGGGGGTGAAGAAACGCTGCGGCGCACGCGCGGCCCCGCAGCCATCGAAGCACGCGCCCGCGGCCCGCCGGTAGCGGCGTACCGGGGGTGTGCCGACGCCAAAAGGCCAGGACGCCAGGCCCTTTTCGGCAATGCCATCGGCTGCGCAGAGCCGTGAACTCTTCGTTTTCTGGCTGACGGTTCGCCTCGACGATTCGCGAACTGTCGCGGGGTTTCGGGCCGCGAAAAGCGTCGGGAGCACCCCGGCGGGGCCACTAGGATCAGTTGTGTCGCCGACGAATCCGGGCCTGCCGGCGAACGGCGTGTGGCCGCGGACGAGCTCACGGGAGCACTACGCACATGGAGATGTCCATTGATCCGGCCGCCGCCGCCATCGGGGCGAAACTGATCGAGGTGGCCGCCCGCGGGCTGGGGTCCGGCGCCATCGCGTTACCGGCCGTTGCCGGATTGGCGCCCGCCGGGGCCGAAGAGGTCTCCCTGCAGGCGGCGGCGAGCTTCGCGGCCGAGGGTGAGGCGATGCTGGCGTTGACCAGCGCGGCCCAGGAGGAGCTCGCGCGAGCGGGGGCGGCATTGATGGACATCGCCCGCGTCTATTCAGAGGCCGACGACGCGGCGGCGGGCTTGATTCGCTCGGCGACGCTGCCCGGCGCGGCCGGGTCGGCGGCCCGCACCCCGCTGTTGGCCAACCTGCTCGACGGGGTCGCGGCGGTGAACCCGTCGGCGATGGTGCCGGCCGCGGGGACCGTGGCGTCGGCGCTGCTGGCCGCGGCGGGCGCCGCATCGACGGTCCTGGGTGTTGCCACCGGGCCACCGAGCGCGATCAGCTCGTTCTCCCAGGGCGCGTCGGCAGGCGGTGCCGCCGGGCCGGCGCTGGCGTCGGCGGTGGTCGAGAACGACGATCAGTCCGGGCCGGACGGTACCGGCGAACAGTCCGGTGGGGCCCTGATCTGATTGCGACCGCGGCCCGGCGTTTTGCTGTGCCGGCCGAGCGGCACGCCCATCCCGGCACGAGTACCAAATGCTGATCGGCAGCACCCCGTGGCGGCGTTAAGCGAGCGACGGCTTTTTCCGCCACCAGGTTGGGCGTGCCCAGCGGTGCAGCGGGTCGGTGCCGGGACACACCAACGGCGCCGGCGCATTGCGGGCCTGCTGGCGTCCCACGCCTTAAAACAGGCTTCGGGCCGCCCGGGAGATTCCTTCGGCGCTCATCGGGTGCTGGTCGGCGAAGGCTGCGAGGTCTCGGGCGTCCAGTCCGCGCGAGACTGCGAGCCCGATCTGGCCGATGAGGTTGCCTGCGTCGATTCCGACGACCCAACCGCCCACCAGCCGCAGTGAACCCGTTTGGAAGAACAGCCGGATCTCGCCCTGGGTTTCGCCGAAGATCTGTGCCCGGCTGTCCTCGGCAAATGAGTAGGCACTCTCTTCGATCGAGATTCCCGCTGCCGCCGCAGATGCGCGGGTCAGACCGACGTAGGCGGCGGCGGGAAGCGTGAAGACCGTTGTGGGAGTTGACAGAAAGTCCACGGCGTCGGCGTGGTGATCACCTGCCAGGATGTTCGCCGCGGCGGCCACGGACTGGCGGACCGCGGCGTGAAAGAGAGGAGTTCTCCCGTTGACGTCGCCGCAGGCGTAGATGTGGCGCAGATTGGTTTGCAGGGTGGGATCGGCCTGCACGCCGTGGGCGCCGA
>NZ_JBYCLG010000273.1:0-6537 GCF_057473785.1 Mycobacterium sp. TH-M103 | reverse complement strand
TCCAGGGCTTTGACCGGGGCGGGGTCGTTCTCGGTCAGCCCGACCTTCGACGCCCCGCCCGGCGAACCGAGCTCGGCGAAGAAGTCGGCGTTGATCTGGGTGTACTCGCTGTACTCGGCGGGCAGATCATCCTCGTAGTAGATCGACTCCACCGGGCACACCGGCTCGCAGGCACCGCAGTCGACACACTCGTCGGGGTGGATGTAGAGCATCCGCGCGCCCTCGTAGATGCAGTCGACGGGGCATTCCTCGATGCATGCCTTGTCTTTGATGTCGACACAGGGTTCGGCGATCACGTATGTCACAAGAGGTTCCTTCCTAATCAGCGGAACGGCTGTCAGCCGTGGGCTATCCGCAGTAGCTCGGACAGGTTGGCCAGCTTGGCGCGGGGGCGACCGTGGGCCTCGCCGGCCTCGCGCTCGAAGCGGTCGATCAGCTGCCAGTGCTCGGCGGTGACCAGCTGCGGCTGACGCGAGGCCAGCCACTCGGCGAGTTCGTCGGAGTAGTCGGTGCCGTGCTCGGCCTGACCGGATTCGCGCGCCGCTTGCAGGTCGGCGAGCAGGGTGTCGACGGTCTCCTGCGAGCACTTCTTGTTGGTGCCGATCACCCCGGACGGGCCCCGCTTGATCCAGCCGGCCACGTATTCGTTGCGGCTGCCGTCGATCCGGCCGTTGTCGTGGGGGATCGTCCCAGACCTGTCGTCGAATGCCACGCCCGGGATGGCCACCCCTCGGTAGCCGACCGAGCGCACCACCAGCTGCGCGGGCAGCTCCTCGCGTGCGCCGGTGTCTTTGGCCACCATCCGGCCGTTGGCGTCGGTGACGAGCTCGTTGCGGCCCAGCACGATGCTCTCGACCCTGTCGGTTCCCTTGATCTCGATCGGAGAGGTGAAGAACCGCAACACGATTCGCCGCTTATCGGGATCGACCGTGCGGCCGGCGTACTCGCGCAGGATCTTGATGTTGTTCTTGGTGATCTTGCCGGCCGCGGCGGCGTCCTCGTCGGTGATGTTCTCCAGGTCGGCGGGGTCGACGACCACGTCGACGCCCTCGAGCTCGCCGAGCTCGCGCAGCTCCACCGTCGTGAACGCGGCTTCCAGGGGGCCGCGGCGGCCCACCAGCATCACTTCCTTGACGCCGCACGGGCGCAAGGTGTCCAGTGCGTGGTCGGCGATGTCGGTGACGGCCAGCACGTCGGGCTTGGTCACCAGCATGCGGGCGACATCGACGGCCACGTTGCCGTTGCCCACCACAACGGCGCGGGCCCCCGACAGGTCCGGCGCCATCTCCGCGAAGTACGGGTGCGCGTTGTACCAGCCGACGAAGTCCGTTGCGGCGACGCTACCGGGCAGGTCCTCGCCGGGAATCCCCAGCGCGCGGTCCGACTGGGCGCCGACGGCGTAGATCACCGCGTCGTAGCGTTCCGCGAGCTCGGCGGCCTGCACCTGCTCACCGACCCGCACGTTGCCGAAGAAGCGGAAACGGGGGTCCTCGGCGGTCTTCTCGAACTGCGCGCTGACGGACTTGATCTTGGGGTGGTCGGGGGCGACGCCGGAGCGCACCAGACCCCAGGGAGTGGGCAGCATCTCCAGCATGTCGATGGCGACATCGAAATTCTCGGAGCTGTCGGCGGCCTTCAGCAGCGACGCTGCCGCGAAGAATCCCGACGGACCGGAACCCACGATGGCGACGTGGTAGGGACGTCCCCGGTCCAGCGTCTGTGTCTGTGCCTCATTGGTTGGACGGGTCATGGTGTCCATGGTGGTAGTAGCGACAGGCCGCGAGTAGAGGTTTCGATGTTGTGGTGTCACAAGCTATCGTTGTGTCAACCATGCCGCTCAGCCCCCGCATGCCCGATCTGGCCTCGTTCGAGGTGTTTTTGGCGATCGCCGAAACGGGCAGCCTCGGGCGCGCCGCCCGCGAGCTCGGGCTGACCCAGCAGGCCGTGTCGCGGCGGCTGGCCTCGATGGAGGCCCAGGTGGGGGTGACGCTGGCGGTCCGGACCACCCGGGGCTCACAGCTGACGCCGGCCGGTGTGATCGTCGCCGAGTGGGCGACCCGCCTGCTCGAGCTCGCCGGCGAGATCGACGCGGGCATGAGCTCGCTGCGCAAGGAGGGCCGCGAGAAGATCCGGGTGGCGGCCAGCCAGACGATCTCCGAGCAGCTGATGCCGCACTGGCTGGTGTCGCTGCAGGCTGCGGCGGCCCGGCGCGGCGGTGCGTTGCCGCAGGTGATCCTGACCGCCACCAACAGCGAGCATGCGATCGCCTCGGTGCGCGACGGCACCGCCGACCTGGGCTTCGTCGAGAACCCGGGCCCGCCCAAGGGGCTGGGCACCGCTGTGGTGGGCCATGACGAGCTGGTGATCGTGGTGCCGCCCACCCACAAGTGGGCCCGGCGGTCGGGGGCCGTCACCGCCCGCGAGCTCGCGGAGACGCCGTTGGTCGCCCGCGAACCCCATTCGGGCATTCGGGATTCGTTGACCGCGGCGCTGTGTCACGCGCTGGGCGACGACATGCGGCAAGCGCCGCCCGTCTTGGAGTTGACCTCGGCCGCGGCGATGCGCGCGGCGGTGCTGGCCGGGGCGGGCCCGGCGGCGATGAGCAAGCTGGCGGTGGCCGACGACCTGGCGGTCGGGCGGCTGCGCGCCGTCCACATTCCCGAGCTGGACCTGCGGCGGCAGTTCCGGGCCATCTGGGTGGGCGGGCGCACCCCGCCCGCGGGGGCGATACGCGACCTGCTCAGCCACATCACCTCGGTCGGGCCGAAAAAGTGACGTGGGGCGGCGGGCGTCAGGCCGCGGTTTCCTCGGCCAGCGCCTGCTCGTAGCGGTCCAGCAGCGTCTCGGCGACCAGCGGGTGCGCGCCCAGCGGCGCCGCCATCGGGATGCCGTTCTCGCGCGCGTAGGTCGACACGCGGTCGGTGATCAGGCCCGGCGCCAAAAACCACGGCGCCACGAGGACCCGGCGGGCGCCGCGGCGCCGCAACCGGTGAACGGCCTGGGGCACTGACGGGTCGGGCCGGGTCGCGAAGGCGATCGTGGCTCCGGCCCAGCGGGTGCCGGCGGCCAGCATGGCGGGCACCTGCGCGGTGCGCGCGTTGACCGCCGCGTGCGACGAGCCGATCGCGACCACCACGACGCCGAGTTCCTCGTCGTGCGGTGACACCCCCACCTCGGCGAGTCGTTCGCGCACGACCGACACCAGCCGGGCGTCCTCACCGAGCACGTCGGCCTGGCGCACGCCCAGCGCGCCGGCCTCCGCGACCTGCTTAGGGATGTCCAGCCGCGCGTGGTACGCGCTGGCCAGCAAGAACGGGCTGATCACCGCGTCACGGCCGTCGGGCAGGCCGGCCAGCACGTCGGCGAAGTGCGGCGCGTTGAGCTCGAGGAACCCCAGCCGCACGTCAAGCCCCGGCCGCAAGCTCCTCAGCTGTTCGGCCACAGCGTGCGCGTTGGCGGCCGACCGTGGATCGCGGCTGCCGTGCGCGGTGAGGATCAGCGTGCTCACGAGCTATGCAGCCCGCATTCGATCTTGCCCTGGCCCTGCCAGCGTCCGCTGCGCGGATCGGCGCCCTCGGCGGGCTTGGCGGTGCAGGGGGCGCAGCCGATCGAGGGGTAGCCCTCGTCGACGAGCGGGTTGACCAGCACGCCGTGCTTGTCGATGTAGTTCTGCATGTCCTCGTCGGTCCAGGCGGCCAGCGGGTTGACCTTCACCAAGCCGAACGCCTCGTCGAAGCTCACGAACGGGGCGTTGGCGCGGGTCGGGGCCTCCACACGGCGGATGCCGGTAACCCAGGCGGAGTAGCCGCTCAGCGCCTTACGCAGCGGAACGACCTTGCGTAGGCGGCAGCACTCGTTGGGGTCGCGGGAGAACAGGTCCTTGCCCAGCAGCTCGTCCTGCTCGGCCACGGTGTGCTCCGGCGTGACGTTGAGGATGTGCACGTCGTAGACGGATTCGACCGCGTCGCGGGTGCCGAGCGTCTCGGCGAAGTGGTAGCCCGTGTCCAGAAACAGGATCGGCACGCCGGGGCGCACCTGGGCCGCCAGGTGCACCAGCACGGCGTCCTGCATGTTGGAGGCGACGATGTAGCGGCTGGTGGACCAGTCGCGCGGACCCTCGGCGGGACCGAAGTGCTCGTCGGTCCAGCGCAACATGTCCTCGGCGCTGGCGCCGTCGAGCTCGGCCGCGCCGCGCTCCGCCAGCTCACGCAACTGCTCCTCGGTGAAGTTGTTCACCACTTCGGTCATTTCGTTGTGTCCTTCAAGTCGTGAAAAGTGGGCTGGTCGTCGTGTTATCGGAGGTCGGCTTCCTCGGCGCGCAGCGCCCAGTTGGCGAACCGCTCGCCGTCCTCGCGCTGCTCGAGGAACTTGCGGGTCACCCGGTCGATGTAGTCGCCGAGCTCTGCGCTGGTGACCTTGTGCTGGCGCAGCTTGCGGCCGAAGTTGCTTTCGTCGCCCAGGCCGCCACCGAGGTGGACCTGGAAGCCCTCGACCGAGGTGCCGTCGCCGTTGTCGATCCACTGGCCCTTGAACCCGATGTCGGCGACCTGGATGCGGGCGCACGAGTTCGGGCAGCCGTTGAGGTGGACGGTGATCGGCACGTCGAGCTTGTCGTTGACGTCGGACAGGCGCTCTTCGAGCTCGGGGACCAGCGACTGGGCCCGCACGCGGGTCTCGGCGAACGACAGCTTGCAGAACTCGATGCCGGTGCAGCCCATCGTGCTCTTGCGCCAGTTCGAGGGGTTCGACGGCAGGCCGAGCTTGTCCAGCTCGGTGACCATGTAGTCGACCTTGTCGTCGGGCACGTCGAGGATGATCAGCTTCTGGAAGGGGCTGAACCGGGCCCGGTCGGAGCCGACCTCCTCCATGAGGTCGGCCACCTTCTGCAGGATGGTGCCCGAGACGCGCCCGGCGATGGCGGCCACGCCGATGGCATTCTTGCCGTTCTTGATCTTCTGCACGCCGACGTGGTCGATCGGGTGCTTCGCCGGCTCGGGTGCCGGGCCGTCGATCATCTTGCGCTTGAGGTACTCGGTCTCCATGACCTCGCGGAACTTCTCCACGCCCCAGTCCTTGACCAGGAACTTGATCCGGGCCTTGGCGCGCAGCCGGCGGTAGCCGTAGTCGCGGAACACCGCGGTGACGGCCTCCCAGACGTCGGGGACCTCGTCCAGCGGGACCCACACGCCGACGCGCTGGGCCATCATCGGGTTGGTCGACAGGCCACCGCCCACCCACAGGTCCATGCCGGGGCCGTGCTCGGGGTGGTTGACACCGATGAACGCCACGTCGTGGGTCTCGTGGGAGACGTCCTGCAGGCCCGAGATCGCGGTCTTGAACTTTCGCGGCAGGTTGGCGTAGTCGGGGTTGCCCAGGAAACGGCGGATGATCTCCTCGATGGCGGGCGACGGGTCGAGCACCTCGTCGAGCGAGTCGCCAGCCAGCGGGCTGCCGTGGATGCCGCGGGGGCAGTCGCCGCAGGCCTCGATGCTGGACAGGCCGACCGAGTCGAGCCGGCGCCAGATCTCGGGGATGTCCTCGATCTTGAGCCAGTGGTACTGCAGGTTCTCCCGGTCGCCGATGTCGGCGGTCTCGCGGGCGAACTCGGTGGAGATCTGGCCCATGACGCGCAGCGTGTTGGCCGACATCGGCTTGCCGTCGGAGCGCACGCGCATCATGAAGTACTTGGACTCGAGCTTGTCGATGTTCTCGTCGCCGGTCCAGCCGCCGTCATAGCCCTGCTCGCGCTGGGTGTAGAGGCCCAGCCACTTGAAACGGAACCGCAGGTCGGACTTGTCGATGCTGTCGAAGCCCTCTTTGGCGTACTTGTTGATCACCCGGTCGCGCGCGTTCAGCGGGCCGTCGTCGTGCTTGATCTGCTCGGCGTCGTTGAGAGGGTCGCGGCTTCCCAGCGCCCACTGGCCTTCATCTCGAGTCCTGGCGGGACGGGCTGTGGTCATATCGTCTCCTTCTCGAACATCGCCGGCGATGGATTACCGGCCTAAACCGCGCGCCGCACAGGTGATCATTTGGGCTGCACACCCCGCAGCACGCGCCTAAAAGCAGGCTAGCTCGACTTCAACAATTATGTTTGTCGGCAAGAGTTGCCCGCAGGCACAACATTGGACCTACGGGTCACAACATTCATGGTGCGCCGGTCAACAGCAGTTTAGTAGAGGTGTCCTTGTTGTGAGCCCACAAACCGACGTTGTGTGTGCGGCTTCACGTTGACGTTGGGACGGTTGTGCGTGACGTTGATCGGGGGCAGCGGAAGCGTTTGCCGGGCAATCGTTTTCGGCGACCGTGACCGTCATCTGGTCTCGGCGTCGCCGGTGTCGCCGGGGGGCGATCGCCGCCCAGGGCATTACTCTTGGAAAATGGCACGGTAATCGACTCCCAGTAGGCTCGCGTTTTTAACGGGGACGTGGGCCCTGGCTGAAAGGTTCGTATGAGCGCCGACACTGTTCACGACGTGATCGTCATTGGTTCGGGTCCCGCGGGTTATACCGCGGCGCTTTACACCGCGCGGGCGGAGTT
>NZ_JBYCLG010000272.1:0-14166 GCF_057473785.1 Mycobacterium sp. TH-M103 | reverse complement strand
CGACGAGTCCGAGGTGCTGACCCCCGCCGACTACACCCACCACATCGACAAGTGGAAGTTCACCGTGCCGTTCGTGTGCGGGGCGACCAACCTCGGTGAGGCGCTGCGGCGCATCGGCGAGGGCGCGGCGATGATCCGGTCCAAGGGCGAGGCCGGCACCGGCGACGTGTCCAACGCAACGACGCACATGCGCGCGATCAGCGGCGAGATCCGCCGGCTGACGTCGCTGTCCGAGGACGAATTATATGTCGCGGCAAAGGAATTGCAGGCGCCCTACGACCTGGTGGTCGAGGTGGCGCGGGCCGGCAAACTGCCGGTCACGCTGTTCACCGCCGGCGGCATCGCCACGCCGGCCGACGCGGCGATGATGATGCAGCTCGGCGCCGAGGGCGTGTTCGTGGGCTCGGGCATCTTCAAATCGGGCGACCCCGCGCAGCGGGCCGCCGCGATCGTCAAGGCCACGGCGTTTTACGACGACCCCGACGTGTTGGCCAAGGTGTCGCGCGGCCTGGGCGAGCCGATGGTCGGCATCAACGTGGAGCAGATCGCGGCACCGGAGCGGCTGGCGCAGCGCGGCTGGTAAGAACTTCTCCGTGTCGATCGAGCAGATTCTCGATCTCGAGCAGCTCGAGGTCAACATCTATCGCGGTGGCGTGTTCAGCCCCGACTCCGGGTATTTCCAACGGACGTTCGGCGGTCATGTGGCCGGCCAGTCGCTGGTGTCGGCGGTGCGCACCGTCGAACCCGGTCACCTGGTGCACTCGCTGCACGGCTACTTCATCCATCCCGGTGACGCCACGGCGCCCACGGTGTTCATCGTCGAGCGGCTACGCGACGGCGGCTCGTTCTGCACCCGCCGCGTCAACGCCGTCCAGCACGGCGAGACCATCTTCTCGATGTCGGCGTCGTTCCAGACTGACCAGGACGGCATCAACCACCAGGACGTCATGCCGGAGGCGCCCGCACCGGACGACGACCTGCCGGGGCTCAGCTCGATGCGGGTCTTCGACGATGCCGGTTTCCGCCAGTTCGACGAGTGGGACATCCGCATCGTGCCTCAGGACCGCCTGAAGCGCTTGCCCGGCAAGGCCTCCCAGCAGCAGGTGTGGTTCCGCCACCGCGACCCGCTGCCCGACGACCCGGTGCTGCACATCTGCGCGCTGGCCTACATGAGCGACCTGACACTGCTGGGCTCGGCTCAGGTCACCCATCTCGACGAGCGCGAGCACCTGCAGGTGGCCTCGCTCGACCACGCGATGTGGTTCATGCGGGTGTTCCGTGCCGACGAGTGGCTCCTCTACGACCAGTCGTCCCCGTCGGCGTGCGGCGGCCGCTCGCTGTGCCAGGGCAAGATCTTCAACCAGCGCGGCGAGATGGTGGCCGCGGTCATGCAGGAGGGCCTGACCCGATTCCCCCGCGGCTACCACCCGTGAGTCGACCGCGGATCGGGGTGCTGGCACTGCAGGGCGACACCCGCGAGCATCTGGCCGCGCTGCGCGAGGCCGGCGCCGACGCTATTCCGGTGCGCCGTCGCGGCGAACTCGAGGCGGTGAGCGGGCTGGTCATCCCGGGTGGGGAGTCCACCACCATGAGCCACCTGCTGCGCGAACTGGACCTGCTCGAGCCGCTGCGGGCGCGGCTGGCCGGCGGGTTGCCGGCCTACGGCGCGTGTGCGGGCATGATCCTGCTGGCCAGCGAGATCCTCGACGCGGGTGTCGGCGGGCGGGCGGCGCTGCCGTTGCGCGGGATCGACATGACGGTGCGGCGCAACGCCTTCGGGCGCCAGGTCGACTCGGTCGAGGGCGACATCGGGTTCGCGGGCCTGGACGATCCGGTGCGGGCGGTGTTCATCCGCGCGCCCTGGGTGGAGCGCACCGGCGACGGCGTGCAGGTACTGGCGCGCGCGGCGGGACATCCCGTCGCGGTGCGCCAGGGCCCGGTGCTGGCGACGGCGTTCCATCCGGAGATGACGGGCGACCGCCGCATCCACCGGCTGTTCGTCGACATCGTCAACGGCGTCGCCTGAGCCCCACGGCGTCACACCAGTGACATCGGCACCGCGAGACGGTGGCCACCGCGATCCGAAAACCGATAGCGCATGCGATATCGCTTTTGCGAACCGGCGCCGGCCTTCCTTTCTGTGACCGGTGGGTTCATTGAGGCGTCGGGGGAGTGGCCGCGCGATCGGCCCCGACCGCCCACGTAGACTCGTTGGGCGAACTTCGAAGAAGACAGAAGAGGTAGAGGACAGCGATGAGCGGCCATTCCAAGTGGGCCACCACCAAGCACCAGAAGGCCGTCAAAGATGCGCGCCGCGGCAAGGAGTTCGCCCGCCTGATCAAGAACATCGAGGTCGCCGCCCGTACCGGCGGTGGCGACCCGGCGGGCAACCCGACGCTCTACGACGCGATTCAGAAGGCCAAGAAGACCTCGGTGCCCAACGACAACATCGAGCGCGCCCGCAAGCGGGGAGCCGGCGAGGAGGCCGGGGGCGCCGACTGGCAAACCATCACCTACGAGGGCTACGCCCCCAACGGGGTGGCGGTGCTGATCGAGTGCCTCACCGACAACCGCAACCGCGCCGCCAGCGAGGTGCGGGTGGCGATGACGCGCAACGGCGGCACCATGGCCGACCCCGGGTCGGTGGCCTACCTGTTCGCCCGCAAGGGCGTGATCACCCTGGAGAAGAACGGCCTGACCGAGGACGACGTGCTGGCGGCCGTGCTCGAGGCGGGCGCCGAGGACGTCACCGACCTCGGCGACAGCTTCGAGATCCTCACCGAGCCGACCGACCTGGTCGCCGTGCGGACCGCGCTGCAGGACGCCGGCATCGACTATGACTCCGCCGACGCGGGCTTCCAGCCGTCGGTGACCGTGCCGCTGGACGCCGAGGGCGCCCGCAAGGTGATGAAACTCGTCGACGCGCTCGAGGACAGCGACGACGTGCAGGACGTCTGGACCAACGCCGACATCTCCGACGAGGTCCTGGCCCAGATCGAGGACTGACCCGCGTTTGGCGTTGCTGGTGGGGGGTAGTTAGTCGGCCTGCCCGACATGCTGGTCGAACCGCCCAATGAAGTCGTCAAGTTCCTCAAGGCTCAGCACGATCTCGGCTGGTCGCCACCTTCCAGCAAATGCTCCCACCAGACGAACGGATCCTCGCGGAACGCCACCGACCCGCGGACCACGTAGTCGACGCCGCCGTGGCTGACGATCGCGCCGGGGCCGAGTTGCCGCGGGCCGAACTGCGGCATCGCGTCGGAGAGAGCAAACGCGCCGCTTCAACGTAGCAGTATCTCGCCACGATGACATTCGAGGAGAACCGGGGCCGGCGCCGCGTGTCCTGCCCGCCGGTGTCGGCGCCGCCCGCTAGGGTATCGAACAGCTGTTCTACAGGCGGGAGCGGGCAATGCGGGTGATGGGCGTGGACCCCGGGCTGACCCGATGCGGGCTGTCGGTCGTCGAGAGCGGCCGCGGCCGCCGGGTTGTCGCGCTGGACGTCGACGTGGTGCGCACCCCAGCGCAGACGCCCGTGCCCGAACGGTTGCTGGCCATCAGCGACTCCGTCGAGCACTGGCTGGACACCCACCTCCCCGACGTGGTAGCCATCGAGCGGGTGTTCTCTCAGCACAACGTCTCCACAGTGATGGGCACCGCGCAGGCCGGCGGTGTCGTCGCGCTGGCGGCCGCCAAACGCGGCATCGACGTTCACTTCCACACGCCCAGCGAGGTCAAGGCCGCGGTCACCGGAAACGGGTCCGCCGACAAGGCGCAGGTCACCGCGATGGTCACCAGAATCCTTGCGCTGCAGGCCAAACCGACGCCCGCCGACGCCGCCGACGCGCTGGCCCTGGCGATCTGCCACTGCTGGCGGGCGCCGATGATCGCCCGGATGGCCGCCGCGGAGGAGAAGGCCGCCCAGCAGCGCCGCACGTTCGCCGCGAAGATCGAGGCGGCGCGGTGATCGCCTCGGTCCGCGGAGAGGTGCTCGACGTGGCGCTCGACCACGTCGTCATCGAGGCCGCCGGTGTGGGATACAAGCTGATGGCCACCCCGTCCACGCTGGCGTCGCTGCGCCGCGGCGCGGAGGCCCGGCTGGTCACCGCGATGATCGTGCGCGAGGACTCGATGACGTTGTACGGGTTCGCCGACGCCGACGCCCGCGACCTGTTCCTGACGCTGCTGGGGGTCTCCGGCGTCGGGCCGAAGATTGCCCTGGCTACCCTCGCGGTCTACGACGCGCCCGCGCTGCGCCAGGTGTTGCGCGACGGCGACGTCAGCGCCCTGACCCGGGTGCCGGGCATCGGCAAACGCGGTGCCGAGCGCATGGTGCTCGAGCTGCGCGACAAGGTCGGTGCCGGCGCCGCGGGCACGGCGGCCGGCGCCGCCCCCAACGGGCACGCGGTGCGCGGTCCCGTCGTGGAGGCCCTGGTCGGCCTGGGCTTCGCCGCCAAACAGGCCGAGGAGGCCACCGACAAGGTGCTGGCCGGGGACGCGGACGCGACGACGTCCAGCGCCCTGCGGGCCGCGCTCTCGCTGCTCGGGAAGTCGCGGTGACCGAAGACGATTACGCCGATCGCGAGCTGTCCCCGTCGCTGACCGTCGGCGAGGGCGACGTCGACGTCAGCCTGCGGCCCCGCTCCCTGCGGGAGTTCATCGGCCAGCCGCGGGTGCGTGAACAGCTGCAGCTGGTCATCGAGGGCGCCAAGAACCGCGGCGGCACCCCCGACCACATCCTGCTGTCGGGCCCGCCCGGGCTGGGCAAGACGTCGCTGGCCATGATCATCGCCGCCGAGCTGGGGTCGTCGCTGCGGGTGACGTCCGGGCCCGCCCTGGAACGCGCCGGCGACCTGGCCGCCATGCTGTCCAACCTCGTCGAGCACGACGTGCTGTTCATCGACGAGATCCACCGCATCGCCCGGCCGGCCGAGGAGATGCTGTATCTGGCGATGGAGGACTTCCGGGTCGACGTCGTCGTCGGGAAAGGCCCGGGGGCGACGTCGATCCCGCTGGAGGTGGCGCCGTTCACACTGGTCGGTGCGACCACCCGGTCCGGCGCGCTGACCGGCCCGCTGCGCGACCGATTCGGGTTCACCGCGCACATGGACTTCTACGAGCCGGCCGAGCTGGAGCGAGTGCTGAGCCGCTCGGCCGGGATCCTGGGCATCGAGCTGGGCGCGGAGGCCGGCGCGGAGATCGCGCGGCGCTCGCGCGGCACGCCGCGGATCGCCAACCGGCTGCTGCGCCGGGTCCGTGACTTCGCCGAGGTGCGCGCCGACGGCGTCATCACCCGCGACGTCGCCAAATCCGCCCTGGCGGTCTACGACGTCGACGAGCTGGGCCTGGATCGGCTGGACCGGGCGGTGCTGTCGGCGCTGACCCGCAACTTCGGCGGCGGCCCGGTCGGGGTGTCGACGCTGGCGGTGGCGGTCGGGGAGGAGGCCGCCACCGTCGAGGAGGTGTGCGAGCCGTTCCTGGTGCGCGCCGGCATGGTCGCGCGCACCCCGCGCGGCCGGGTGGCCACCGCGCTGGCCTGGACGCACCTGGGCATGACGCCGCCGGCGGGGGCTGCCGGGCTCGGCCAGCCCGGCCTGTTCGACTGAGACGCCGGTTACATCCGGACACGGTTCGGGTACCCGTAGATACCCGTTCAGCCCGTGTCTATCGAGGAGATGTCATGAAGAACGCAGAGCTGGACCACTCGGGCGGGCTGCGCATGCCGCGCTCGCGCGGCGCGGTCAGCGGATTGCTGCTGATCTGCCTGGGTGCGTGGGGCGCATTGATCCCGTTCGTCGGCCCCCACTTCGATTTCGCCTACACCCCCGACCAGGTGTGGGCCTGGACCTCGGCCCGGGGCTGGTTGGAAGTACTGCCGGGCGCCACCGCCGTCGTGGGCGGCCTGCTGGTGACGTTCTCCGGCAACCGGCTGAGCGCGATGCTGGGCGGCTGGCTGGCGGTGCTGGCCGGCGCCTGGTTCATCCTCGGCGAGGAGGTCGCCCCGATCCTGCGGATCGGGTCCCCCGGCGATCCGGTTGCGGCCACCGACCGCAAGCGGGCCGTCCTCGAGATCTCCTACTTCTCCGGGCTGGGCGCGCTGATCGTCTTCGTCGGCGCGGTCGTCCTGGCGCTGACGACGGTCCGACTGGCCCGCGACGTGCCACCCGTGGCGGCGGCCGCGGCGGCGCAACCCGAAGCGCCGATGCCGGCCTACGAGCCGTACGCGGCCCCCTACGCGCAGCCAGCGGCCGAGGAGGTCTCACCGGATGCTACGACCAGGGCGCGCCACGAAGGCGATCGCAAATCCGCGCGGGGCTGGCGCCGCCAGCGCGCGGGCACCGGCGCCTGACCCGATAGCGAAAGCGCCCGGCCCTTCCGGGGGCCGGGCGCTTTCGCTGTGCCGTCGTTACAGCAGTCCGAGCAACTGCAGGTCGGTGGCGTACTTGACGATGACCGGCGCCGAGACGTGGGGGATGTCCTTGTCCGGGCCGATCTTGGCCTCCTGCACCGCGGCGCGGAAGCGGTCGGTCGGTGCCAGCGATCCGCGCAGCGGCTTCTCGGGCTTGCCGTAGTTGTGCAGCAGCGGCAGCAGCGAGTACTGGCGCTGCTTCTCCGGCAGGCCCCGCAGCGCGGTCTCGAAGCGCTGCAACCACTCCGCGTAGTCCCCGACCCGGTGGATCCGGTATCCCGCCTCGATCAGCCAGTCGACGTACTCGTCGAGCCCGATGCCGTCGTCGTACGGGTTCATCACGTGATACGTCTGGAAGGCGTCCCCGTTGGTCAGGGCCTGCGCGCCCAGCGTCGAGATGGCCGCGGCGATGAACTCGACGGGCAGGCCGTCGTAGTGCGCGCGCTGCCGGTTGCCCTCGGCGTCCAGCTCGTAGAACGATCCGGGCGCGATCCCGGTGGCGACCACGCTCAGCATCAGCCGGGTGAACATGTCCGGCAGGTTGAGCTGGCCCGCATAGGTGGTGTCGGCCAGGATCATGTCGCACCGGAACACCGCGGCCGGCAGGCCGCACAGGTCGTGCGCCTCACGCAGCAGCACCTCGCCGGCCCACTTGCTGTTGCCGTAGCCGTTGGCGTAGTTCTCGTTGATCGCCCGCGTCGCGCTGACCTGCCGGATGTCGGCGTCCTCGACGAACTTGCCGAGCTCGATCTGGTCGCCCACGCCGATCGTCGACACGTAGGTGTAGGGCTTCAGCTTGGTGGTCAACGCGATCCGGATCAGCTCGGCGGTGCCCAGCGCGTTGGGACCGAACAGCTCGCTGTAGGGCAGCACGTGGTTGACCAGCGCCGCCGGGTCGACGATCAAGTCGACCGTGTCGGCCAGCCGCTGCCACGTCTGCTGGTCGAGCCCAAGGTTGGCCTCGCCCTTGTCGCCGGCGATGACCTCGAGGTGGTCCGCGGCCAGTTCCTGGTAGTGGGCGAGCAGCTCGGGATCCCCTCCTGGAGAGCCGACGCCGAAGGTCTTGTCGAGCCGGGCGCGCGCGTCGTCGTCCGACTTCGCCCGCACCAGCGCGATGACCTTGCCGTCGACGAGGTCCATGCGTTCCAGCCACTCCAGCGCCAGGTAGCGGCCCAAAAAGCCCGTCGTTCCGGTCAGCAGCACCGTGCGCACCTCGGCGGTGGGCCCGGGCAGGCTCGGTGCGGCGGCCAGCGTCGCCTCGTCGAGGAACTTGTCCAGCGTCAGGTCGGCCGCCCGCACCGTCTTCGCGTCGCGGCCGTGCACGGTGGCGAACGTGGGCCGCTTGCTGCCCCGCCGCTCGGCCTCGATGTAGTCGGCGATGGCCGCCAAGTCGTTGGCCGGGCTGACGATGACCCCCACCGGCACATCGATGTCGAAGATCTCGTGCAGCAGGTTGCCGAACGTCAACGCCGACAACGAGTCCCCGCCTAGCTCGGTGAAGTGGACGTCATGGGGCAGGTCTGTTTGCCCACTAGGGGAAGCCGCACCCAGCAGGGCGGCCGCGGCCCGGCTGACCGTCTGCAGCACCGGCGCGTCGGCGGCGTTGCGGCGCAGCTCGACCAGTTCGTTGGCCTGCCCCTCGGCCAGCTCGGCGTAGAGCCGCTCGAGCCGCTCGCCGTAGTGCGCCTTGAGCTTGGGCCAGGCCAGCTTCCGGATGCCCGTGAGCAGGCCGTTCTCCACCGTGAACGGCGTGGTCTCGACGATGAAGGCGCGCGGCACCTCGTAAGGCTGCAGGCCGGTCTCGCGGGCGACCTTGTGCAGCGAGTCGGCGATCTGCGGCTTGAGCGCGGCGGGGTCGTCGACGCGCGCCAGGGCGTCCTCGGTGGGCACCACCACCGCCAGCAGGTAGGGCTGGGCGCTGTTGCCGTAGACGTAGATCTGCCGGATCAGCGGGCTGTTGCCGAAGACGGCCTCCAGCTTGGCCAGTGTGACGAACTCGCCCTGCGCCAGCTTGAGGACGTTGTTGCGGCGGTCGACGTACACCAGCCGGTCGGGGCCGACCTCGGCGAACACGTCCCCGGTGCGGTAGTAGCCGTCGTCGCCGAACACCCCGGCGGTGATCTCGGGTCGCTTGTAGTAGCCGGGGAACATGTTGAGGGTCTTGAGCAGCAGCTCGCCGCGCGGGTGCGGCCGGTCGGTGCCGAAGTAGCCCAGCTCGGGGACGTCGATCAGCTTGTAGTCGAGGACGGGCGGGCGCTGCACCTCGCCGTCGAACAGCACCATGCCGGCCTCGGTGGAGCCGTAGCCGTCCATCAGGTGCATCTCGAGCAGCGACTCCACCCAGGCCCGCAGCTCGGGTGACGTCGGCGCCGAGCCGGTCATCGCGAAGATGAACCGTGCGCCCAGCAGGTACCGGCGCTGCTCGTCGAGCACCTCGGCCTCGATCGCGGCGCGGTCGGCGGTGTCGCCCGCCTCGGCGAGCCGGATGTTCACCTGCCGCTGGAATTCGCCGAACAGGGTTTCCCAGATGCGCGGCACGAAGTTCAGCTCGGTGGGCCGCACCAGGGCGAGGTCTTCCAGCAGCGTGGACAGGTCACTGCGGGCGGCGAAGTAGGCCGTGCCGCCGTTGCCCAGCGTGCCGTAGAGGATGCCGCGGCCCATGACGTGGCTCATCGGCATGAAGTTCAGCGTGATCGACGCGGCGCTCGGTCCGAACCAGTTGCGGCTCGAACGGCACCACATCTTGCCGACGTTGCTCTGCGGGTACATCGCCCCCTTGGGGGCGCCGGTGCTGCCGGAGGTGTAGATCAGCAGGGCCAGCGGGTCGTCGTCGGTCGGCTGCGCGGCCGGCGCGGCCGGCAGACCCTTGCCGCGCTCGAGGGCCTCCGCCAGCGTCTCCACGTTCACCGGGGTGCCCTGCAGGCGGCCGCGCGCCGTCTCCACGGCCTCGCGCTCGTCGTCGACCTGTGGGTGGTAGTCGAACACCAGGAGCTTGGCAGGCGCGGTCCCGGTTTCGCGGCTGCTGAGGATCAGCTCGACGGCCACCGGCAGTTGTTTCACGCTCGCCGCGATCGCGGTGGGCGTGGTCTCGGTCGCGATCGGCTGCAGCTGGGTGATCGCCGCGCCGGTCTGCAGCGGCACCGACACCGCGCCGATCAGGCCCAGCGCCACGTCGATGGTGGTGAAGTCGACGCTGTTGAAGCCCAGGACGGCCACCCGGTCGCCGGGATGCACGGGGTCGCCGGCCAGGGCGCGCGCCAGCGCGTCGGCCCGCTCGCCCAGCTCACCGTAGGTGAGGGTCTCGTAGCGGGGCAGCAGCTCGAGCACCGTGCGTCCGGTCTTGGGGTGCTCGACGAACTCCACGACGCGCTGTCCCAGGGCCGGCCGGTCGGCGTACCCGTCCAGGACCGTCCGGATGATCTGCGGCAGCTGCAGCCCGGGCTGATCCAGGGCCTCGGCGACGGCCGGGTCCGGCCGCGCGGCGGCGAACTGGGGGTCGGTTGCGGTCAGGTTCTCGACGCGGCGAGCAAGCCACTCTTCGTGAGTCGTAGTCGGCATAACAAATCCTTTTGCGGTTTGGAGAATTAATGAAGCTAATTTGCGCTGTCGCGCGACGACGGATATAACCTTAGCTAAGGTAACTATATTCCTCTAGGAGCGGATTCGGGGCGAGATTGTGAGCTTGCCCACGACAACGATGTGCTGCGCCCCCGGGTCTAGCTCGAGAGGCCGGCCAGGATTTCGCCGAGTACGTCTAGCCCCTCGCCGAGCAACTCGTCGCTGATGGTCAGCGGGGGCAGCAGTCGGATGACGTTGCCGAACGTGCCGCAGGTCAGCACGATGATCCCGGACGCGTGGGCCGTGGTCGCCAGCTTGTGGGTCAACTCGGGGTCGGGGTCGGCGGTCCCCGACTTCACAAACTCCACGGCGATCATGGCGCCGCGGCCGCGGACGTCGCCGATCCGGTCGTCGTCGGCCTGCAGCCGCGCCAGCCGGTCGAACATCAGGTGTTCCAGCCGGCGGGCCCGCTCAACTAGGTTGTCCTGCTCGATGGTCTCGATGGTGGCCAGGGCGGCCGCACACGTCACGGGGTTTCCGCCGAAGGTGCCGCCCAAACCGCTGGCGTGGGGGGCGTCCATGAGCGTGGCGCGGCCGGTCACCGCCGACAGCGGCAGGCCGTCGGCGATCCCCTTGGCGGTGCAGATCAGGTCGGGCTCGATGCCCTCGTGCTCGCAGGCGAACATCGCGCCGGTGCGGGCGAACCCCGTCTGCACCTCGTCGGCGATGAACACCACGTCGTTCTTGCGGCACCAGTCCAGCAGCGTGGGCAAAAATCCCTCGGCCGGCACGATGAACCCGCCCTCGCCCTGGATCGGTTCGACGATGACGGCGGCCAGGTTCCCGGCGCCGACCTGCTTCTCCATGACGGTGATCGCCCGCTCGGCGGCCAGCTTGCCGTTGGTGGCCAGTTTCTTGTCGGTCAGGCCATCCCGGTAGGGGTAGGACAGCGGTGCCCGGTAGATCTCGGGTGCGAACGGTCCGAAGCCGCTCTTGTAGGGCATGGATTTCGCGGTGAGCGCCATCGCCAGGTTGGTGCGGCCGTGGTAGGCGTGGTCAAACGCCACCACGGCGGGCTTGCCGGTGTGCGAGCGCGCGACCTTGATGGCGTTCTCGACCGCCTCGGCGCCGGAGTTGAACAGCACCGAGCGCTTCTCGCCGGAGCCGGGGGTGATCCGGTTGAGCTCCTCGGCGACGGCGACGTACGACTCGTACGGCGTCACCATGAAACAGGTGTGGGTGAACTCCGCCACCTGCGCCCGCACCGCCTCCACCACGCGCGGCGAGGAGTTGCCGATCGTGGTGACCGCGATGCCCGAACCCAAGTCGATGAGCCGGTTGCCGTCGACGTCCTCGACGATGCCGCCGCCGGCCCGGGCGGCGAAGACCGGCATGATGACGCCCACACCGCCCGACACCGCCGCGGTCCGGCGTCTGGTCAGTTCCAGCGAGGCGGGACCGGGGATCTCGGTGACCAGCTTTCGGGTCTGCTCGAGGCCGGCCACAATCTCCTCCTCACCGCGGCGCGCCCGTCACGCCACGAAAACCACCCTATCTGGTCGCGCGGCCGCGGCGGGGCCGCCGCCGAGCGCCCCCCTGGAGTGGCCACAGGAGTGCCTGCGTGCGGCTGATCGCACTGAAAAGGGCAGACTGGACCCGGGTTCAACACACCGAGACGAAAGACGGGCGCCGCGATGGAGAGTTTGGTTCTGTTCCTGCCTTTCCTGCTCATCATGGGCGGGTTCATGTACTTTGCGTCGCGTCGCCAGAAACGCGCGATGCAGGCGACCATCGACCTGCAGGAGTCGCTGCGGGCCGGTGACCGGGTGCACACCACCTCGGGCATGGAAGCCACCATCGTCGCGATCGCCGACGAGACCGTCGACCTCGAGATCGCACCAGGCGTGGTGACCAGGTGGATGAAACTGGCCGTCCGCGACCGAATCCTGACCGACGACGACCTCGACGACATCGACGAGGCCGAGGAGGCCGACCGGCTGCCGGCACCCGGAAAACCGGGGGACGCCGCCGATGAGAGCCGGCTGCGCAAGGATTTCTGAGGAGGATTTCCGGGGAAGGGTTGCGGCGACCCGGACCGCTTGCGCGGTGCACGGGAGGCTGACACGTAGTCTTTGTCCCGGGCAAGGAAGTCCTGGCTAACAAACCGATTCTCGAGGAGACACAAGGAACGTGGCATCGTCTTCGGCGCCGGTGCACCCTGCCCGCTACCTGTCGGTCTTCTTGATCCTGCTCGTGGGCCTTTACCTGCTGGTGTTCCTGACCGGCAACAAGCGGGCTGCCCCCAAGCTCGGCATCGACCTGCAGGGCGGCACGCGCGTGACGCTGACCGCGCGCACCCCGGACGGCTCGGCCCCCAGCCGGGAGGCCCTGGCGCAGGCACAGCAGATCATCAGCGCGCGGGTCAACGGGCTGGGCGTCTCCGGCTCCGAGGTCGTCGTCGACGGCGACAACCTGGTCATCACGGTCCCGGGGAAGGACGGCAGCGAGGCCCGCAACCTGGGGCAGACCGCACGGCTGTACATCCGGCCGGTGCTCAACTCGATGCCGGCGCAGAGCGTGGAACCCAAGCCACCGCAGCAGGGTGAGCCCAAGCCCAAGGGCGACAACGGCGCGCCGGCCGGAACCCCGGGCCAGCCGGCCCCCGCGCCGTCGGGGCAACCGGCCCCCGAGCGGCCTGGGCCGAACCCGCCGCCGGCCCCGCCCGCGCCGGGCGCCCAGCCCCGCCCCTACCCGCAGGACCCGCCGTCACCGAGCCCGGCGCCGCCTCCGCCGGCGCCCGCGCCCGGTGCCCCCGCCGAAGGGCCCGCGCCGGGGGAGCAGCCCGCGCCGGCGGACCCGCGCAAAGACCTCGCCGAGCGCATCGCCGAGGAGAAGAAGTGGCGGCAGAGCACCAAGCAGGGCATCCAGTTCCTCGCCCTGCAGTTCGAGGCCACCCGCTGCGACAAGGACGACATCCTCGCCGGCAACGACGACCCCAACCTTCCGCTGGTGACCTGCTCCACCGACCACAAGACGGCCTACCTGCTGGCGCCGTCGATCATCAGCGGTGACCAGATCGCCAACGCCACCTCGGGCATGAACCAGCACGGCATCGGCTATGTCGTCGACCTGCAGTTCAAGCCCGGGGCGGCCAGCGTGTGGGCCGACTTCACCGCGTCCCACATCGGCACGCAGACGGCGTTCACGCTGGACTCCCAGGTGGTCAGCGCGCCGATGATCCAGGAGGCCATCCCCGGCGGCCGCACCCAGATCACCGGTGGCGACCCTCCGTTCACCGCCTCGACGGCGCGCCAGCTGGCCAACGTCCTGAAGTACGGGTCGCTGCCGCTGTCCTTCGAGTCGTCGGAGGCCCAGACCGTGTCGGCCACCCTGGGGCTGACCTCGCTGCGGGCGGGCCTGATCGCGGGTGGCATCGGCCTGATCCTGGTGCTGCTGTACTCGCTGCTCTATTACCGGGTGCTGGGGTTGCTGACGGCGTTGTCGCTGATCGCCTCCGGCGCAATGGTGTTCGCGATCCTCGTGCTGCTGGGGCGGTATATCAACTACACCCTGGACCTGGCGGGCATCGCGGGTCTGATCATCGGTATCGGCACCACCGCCGACTCGTTCGTGGTGTTCTTCGAGCGGATCAAAGACGAGATCCGCGAGGGCCGCTCGTTCCGGTCGGCGGTGCCGCGAGGCTGGGTGCGGGCCCGCAAGACGATCGTCTCGGGCAATGCCGTCACGTTCCTGGCCGCCGCGGTGCTCTACTTCCTGGCGATCGGCCAGGTCAAGGGATTCGCGTTCACGTTGGGCCTGACCACGATCCTCGACCTGGTGGTCGTGTTCCTGGTGACCTGGCCGCTGGTGTACCTGGCCTCCAAGTCGCCGACGCTGGCCAAGCCCTCCTACAACGGCCTGGGCGCCGTTCAGCAGGTCGCCCGTGAACGCCGGGCCGCCACGCAGGTGAAGACGGGACGGACGTGACGTGATGGCTTCCCGGGACAAGATCGAAACGACCGAGGCGTCCACCGACGCCGTCGAGCTCACCGGGCCGGCCCGCCGCAGCTTCGTCACGCGGCTCTACACCGGCACCGGGGCGTTCGAGGTGGTGGGTAGGCGCCGGCTGTGGTTCGGCATCAGCGGCGCGATCGTGGCGGTCGCGATCGTCAGCATCCTGGTGCGCGGGTTCACCTTCGGCA
>NZ_JBYCLG010000271.1:0-4045 GCF_057473785.1 Mycobacterium sp. TH-M103 | reverse complement strand
GCTGCAACTCGCCGGGATCGCTGGTCGTGCTGTTCCAGACGTCGGCGTACTGCGCGACCAGGCGCAGCGTCTTGCGCTCGCCGTCGCCGCCGATCAGCACGGGGGGCCGCCGCACCGGTTGCGGTACACAGATCGTCTCCGCCAGCCGGTAATGCTTGCCGTCGTAGGGCCCGTTGTCGTCGCTCCACATCTGGGCGCAGATCTGCAACGTCTCCTCCAGCATCTCGAAGCGCGCGCTCAGCGGCGGATACGGGATGCCCAGGGCGATGTGTTCGCGGTCGTACCACGCCGCGCCCAGGCCCAGCAGCGAGCGGCCACCGGAGAGCACGTCCAGGGTGGTCACCGCCTTGGCCAGCAGGCCGGGATAGCGGTAGGTGACACCGGTGACCAGCAGCCCCAACTCGATCGTCGAGGTACGGCCGGCCAGAAAGCCCAGGGAGGTGTACCCCTCCAGGAACGGGTCGTCGGCGCGTCCGACGTTCTCCATCTGGAACAGATGATCGGCCAGGGTGAACAACGTCGCGCCGCCGTACTCGGCGGCCGTGGCCGCGTCGGCCAGCGTGGGCCCCAGGGCCGCGGGGTCGCCGGGGAGAAAGTCGATGAAATGCACTCCCAATTCCATTGCTGCTAAAACCCTTTCATCACTCGGTCAAGCGCTCCAGCAGCGACAACGCGTCGAGGATGACGCGGCGTTCGCGTTCGGTGTAGCGCTCCTGCATGGTGCGCGCCAGCCATTCCTCCCGGGCCTGGCGGTCGCTGGCGGCACGCTCACGGCCCGCCTCGGTCAGCGAGATGACCTGGCGCCGACCGTCTTCGGGATCCGGGGACCGCTCGATGAGCCCGCGCCGGCCGAGGGCGGCGACGATGGCGGCCATCGACTGGGGCCGGATCCGCTCGGCACCGGCCAACACCCCGGCCGAGGAAGGGCCCTCTTTCCAGAGCCGGATGAGCACCGCCGTCTGGGACGGCGTCAGGTCGCCGTCGACCGCGACCTCGCGCAGCCTGCGCCGCAGCCGGCCGATCACCACGCGCAGGTCGCGCGCGGCCGCCGCCGCGGAATCGCCGGTACCGTCCATGCCGCCAAGGCTAATTTAGTCAGTCAAAACTGTCCAGTCTTGACTGACTAAATCGGCGAGCGGGCGTCGCTACGTCATGCAGACGTCGGAGAACAGCAGCACCGGCCAGGACACGATCGAGCCGAGGAACGACACGACGAGGTCGGCGCCCTGCATGCCGCGCAGGTGGTCGGTGTGCGTCGCCGACCAGATCGCCCCGACGATCAGGTACGGGGCCCCCAGGATCACCGCCAGTCCCAGCCACTCGGCGACGCTCATCTCGTAGGCCAGTAGCCGCCGCAGCCTGGTGATCAACCCTTTCTCCTCGGCCCCAGCATGATGACCTCGGTCAGGCGGCGCGCCGCCGAGCGCGCGAAGCCGACGCTGTCGCGCCTGACCAGCCGGCCCAGGTCCACGGTGACGGCGTAGGCGGCGTGCACGGCGTACCGTGCCCGCCCCGCGCTCAGTTCCGGGCGCACCGCCGTGGCCAGGCGCGCCCAGGCGTCGACGGTGGACTGCTGAATCGTGTCCAGCATCAGCAACTCCGAGGTGGGCAGGTGGTGGCGCTCGGTGTAGTAGACGTAGGCGACCTCGGGGCGCGCCAACGATCGCGTGACGTAGGAGTCGATCAACTCGGCCAGCGCCCGCCGCGGGTCGGCGATGCGGCCGAGCACCCTGACCACGTCCCCGGAAAGCCGGTCCGCCGCGCGGCGATACGCCGCGGCCAGGATGTCGGCCTTGCCGGGGAAGTGGCGGTACAGCCCCGAGGGCTGCATGCCGACCGCGGCCGCGATGTCGTCCATGCTGGTGTCGCGGAAGCCGCGCTCGTAGAACAGCAGCATCGACCGGTACAGTCGGGTTCCTGGCGCCGGTGTTCCGCGACGCGCTCGGCGTCTCATGGAGCGACGCGCAACAGCGCCGCTTCGAGCGGTTGTTCCTGCTCGTCGCGTCGGTGAACCGCTTCCTGCCGCCGTTCGTGCGGCAGGGCGGCAGCCATGTCCTACTGGCCGACGTGCGGCGCCGGGTGCGGGCCGGCCGGCCGCTGCTGTAGGAGGGGCGGGCATGCGGTCGTCGGGCGCCCACGGAATCCGGCGGGCGCTGGCTCGCCCGGTCAGCGTGGCCGCCGCGCTCGAGCTGGCCACGTGGCTCGCCCTGCCCTACCTCGCGACCGGGGCCGCCTGGGCCTTCGTTCATCCCGACCGCCTCCGCGAACTCGAAACCGCTTGGGAAAAAGCCGTTCCCGCCGGCGCGCAGATCGCCGCGTTCGGCGAGGCGGCGGCCCTGTGGCCGGCGCTGCTGCTGTTGCCCACCGACTGTTCGGCGCGCTAGCCGCTCAGGCCAGTAGCCGCAGGGCGGCGTCGACCGCGAGCGCGGGCACGTCGAGCGTCTTCGACCGCAGGTCGTGCCGCGCGCCGGCGATCTCGACGACCTCGGTCGGCGCGGCGATCAGCGCCGCCGCGGCGCGCAGTTCGGCGATGGTGCCGAACGGGTCCGACGCCCCGTGGGTGAACACGGTGGGCGCGGTGATCTGCGGCAGATGTTCGGTGCGGGCGCGTTCGGGCTTGCCCGGCGGGTGCACCGGGTAGGAGAACAGCGTCAGCAGGTCGACGTCGACGGGCGACGCCTCGCCCGCGGCCACCACCATCGACGTCTGCCGGCCGCCGTAGGAGTGCCCGCCGGCGATCAGGGGACCCCCGGCCAGGCCGCGGCACAACGCGATCGCCTCGACGATCCCGGCGCGGTCGGTGGCCGCCGAACCGGACGGCGGTCCGGTGGGCCGGCGCCGGCGGTAGGGCAGGTCGTAGCGCACCGCCAGCCAGCCGCGCCGCGCCCACTCGTCGCAAACCTGTTGCAGCAGAACAGATTCCCGGTTCCCGCCGGCTCCGTGGGTGAGCACGACGACGCCGCGCGCGGCCCCGGCCGGTTCGTGCGCTGTGCCCGCGATCGGATCGAGGTTCATGACAGCCGGAACAAGGGGGAGACCGGGCCGTGTCCGCGGCCCAGCGGATAGGCGGCGCGCAGGCATTCGGTGACCCACCGCTTGCCGAAGGCGACCGCCTCCGGCACGGCGAAACCGTGCGCCAGCGCGCACGCGATCGCGGCCGCCAGCGTGTCGCCGCCGCCGTGGTCGTTTCCGGTGGGCACCCGCGCGGCGTCGAACGCGTGGAATTCCCCGCCGTCATAGAGCAGATCGCGGCTGTGGCCCGACGACCGCAGGTGCCCGCCCTTGACCAGCACCCATCGCGGGCCCAGCGCATGCAGCGCCGTGGCCGCCGCCCGCTGCGACTGCTCGTCCACCACGTCCACGCCCACCAGCAGCCGCACCTCGTCGAGGTTCGGGGTCACCAACGCCGCGAGCGGGAACAGTTGCTCGCGAAGGCATTCCAGCGCGGACGGCGCCAGGAGCGGGTCCCCGTGCATGGAGGCGCACACCGGGTCGACGACGAGCGGGACCGCCGGCTGCAGCCGACGCCACGTGGCGGCCACCGTGCCGACGATGTCCGCCGAGGCCAGCATCCCGGTCTTGGCGGCCTGGATTCCGATGTCAGTGACCACGGCCTCCATCTGGCCGGCGACGACGTCGCCGGGAACCGCGTGAAAGCCTTTGACCCCCAATGTGTTCTGCACGGTGACTGCGGTGACCGCGACGCAGGCGTGGACGCCGAGCAGTGCGATGGTGCGCAGGTCGGCCTGAATCCCCGCGCCGCCCCCGGAGTCCGATCCGGCGATGGTCAGCACGCGGCGCGGAGTCGTCCCCGGCGCCGGCACAGGCAGGTAATTCACTGCGTGATCGGCAGATACACCCGCTTGCCGTGCTCGGCGAACTCGCGGGACTTCTCGGCCATGCCGTTGGCCAGCATGGCCTCGATATCCTCCTCGGTCTCCAGCCCGTGCTCGGCGGCGAAGTCCCGGACGTCCTGGGTGATGCGCATCGAGCAGAACTTCGGGCCGCACATCGAGCAGAAGTGCGCGGTCTTGGCCGGTTCGGC
>NZ_JBYCLG010000270.1:0-5348 GCF_057473785.1 Mycobacterium sp. TH-M103 | reverse complement strand
CGATCTCATAGGTCACCCCGTCAAGCCCGAATTCGACCGTTTCGTCGGCTGCGCCCGCACCGTCGAAATCATCGACCAAGGTGACGGTCACTTTTTTCGCCATTGGCTTACCCTCGCGTTTCGTCCTGAGCAGTTGCTGTGCAGATTGGTTTAGGACCTCCCCGTCCACTAATCTCCCATATTAACGCAGCATACTCAATCGCGACGCGGGGCGTACAGCCGAACTATCAGCCCGAGTGCGGCCGAACAATCGGGAACAAAACTGTCTCTCTAATTGACAGGCCGGTCAAAGACATCAACAAGCGGTCGATCCCCATTCCGGTGCCCGTGCACGGCGGCATCGCGTACTCCAGGGCGGCGAGGAAATCCTCGTCGAGCTGCATGGCCTCGTCGTCGCCGGCGGCGGCGGCGCGCGCCTGCGCGGCAAATCTCTCGCGCTGCACCACCGGATCGTTCAATTCGGAGTAGCCGGTGGCCAATTCTATGCCCCGCACGTAGAGGTCCCACTTCTCGGTGACGCCGGCGACACTGCGATGCTGGCGCGTCAAAGGCGTTGTCTCGACTGGAAAGTCCCTGACGAAGGTGGGCGCGGTCAGCGTGTTGCCCACCTGGTGTTCCCACAGTTCCTCGACGAGCTTGCCGTGCCCGAAACCACGATTTCCAGGAATCTCGACCCCGAGCCGACCGGCGATCGCGGTGAGCCGCTCGACCGTCGTTTCCGGGGTGATCTCTTCGCCGAGCGCCGCCGACAGCGACGGATACATTTGTATCGACGCCCATTCTCCGTCTATGTCGTAGACACTGCCGTCGGGCAGCGGCAGTTGTCGGGTGCCGATCGCCTCATCGGCCACCTCTTGAATAAGCTCCCGGGTGACGACCGCCGAATCGTCATACGTTCCATACGCCTGGTAGGTCTCCAACATGGAGAATTCCGGAGAATGCGTCGAATCGGCGCCTTCGTTTCGGAACACCCGATTAAGTTCGAAGACCCTGTCGAAACCGCCGACTACGCAGCGTTTGAGGAAGAGTTCCGGGGCGATCCGCAGGTAGAGATCCATGTCGAGAGCATTGGAATGGGTGACGAACGGCCGGGCCGCCGCGCCGCCGGCCAGTGTCTGCAAGATCGGGGTTTCGACTTCGAGAAAGCCACGCCGCTCCAGCGCGCCGCGTATCGCCCGGACCACGGCGATCCGCTGGCGGGCGACCGCTCGCGCCTGGGGCCGCACGAGCAGGTCGACGTAGCGCTGCCGCACCCGGGACTCTTCGTTCATCTCCTTGTGCGCGACGGGCAGCGGCCGCAGGGACTTGGCCGCCATCTGCCAGGAGTCGGCGAGGACCGACAACTCGCCGCGACGGGAGCTGATCACGGTGCCGTGCACGTACACGATGTCGCCGAGGTCGACGTCGGCCTTCCACGCGTCGAGCGCCTCCCTGCCGACCTTGTCGAGGCTGATCATCACCTGCAGCGTGGTGCCGTCGCCGTCCTGCAGGGTCGCAAAGCACAACTTTCCGGAGTTGCGGGCGAATATCACCCGGCCCGCGACGCCGACGACGTCCTCGGTTGCGGTGTCGACCGGAAGGTCGGGGTGGGCGTCGCGGACCTCGGCCAGGGTGTGGGTGCGCACGATCTCGACCGGGTACGGCTCACGCCCCTCCGCCAACAGGCGGGCACGCTTGTCCCGGCGGATCCGGAACTGCTCGGGAAGGTCTGGGTCGGCGGCACTCACGACGAGCCAGCTTAATTGACCTGTCGCGGAGCCCGGTCGGCGGCGGGCCGCCGCAGCGGCCGGGCCGTCAGCGCGCCGTCTTCAGGCGGCCGCGCTGGGTCTCCCGGTTGCGCTCGAAGACCAGCCGCAGGCCGTGCAGGGTCAGATGCTGGTCGTAGGTGGCGGCGGTCTGCAGTTCCGGGAGCAGCAGCGGCGCGGTGTGCCCGGTGGCCACGATGGTGACCTGGTCGCCCGAGAAGCCCTCCACGTCCTCGCGGATGCGGGTGATCAAACCGTCGACGAGCCCGGCAAACCCGAACACCGCGCCCGCCTGCATGCATTCGACGGTGTTCTTGCCGATCACCGAACGGGGCCGGGCCAGCTCGACGCGGCGCAGCGCAGCCGAGCGGGCCGCGGCGGCATCCGAGGAGACCTGCACCCCGGGCGCGATAGCGCCGCCGAGAAACTCACCTTTGGCCGACACCACGTCCACGCAGATCGAGGAGCCGAAATCGACGACGATCGCCGCGCCCGCGTACTTCTGAAATGCCGCCAGGCAGTTGACGATCCGGTCCGCGCCAACTTCTTTGGGGTTGTCGACCAGCAGCGGGATGCCGGTGCGTACCCCTGGCTCGATGAGCACGTGGGGCACCGACGGCCAGTACTGGTCGAGCATGACCCGCACCTCGTGCAGCACCGACGGGACGGTGGACAGGGCGACGGCGCCGGTCAGCCGTTCGGAGTCGTCGCCGATCAGGCCGTCGATCGTCAACGCCAATTCGTCAGCGGTGATTTCCGATTCGGTGCGGATCCGCCAGTGCTGCGAGACCTTGGCGTGCTCCTTCGAGCCGGACAACAACCCGACGACGGTGTGGGTGTTGCGAACGTCGATGGCCAGCAGCACGGCTACCCCACACCGATGCGCGGGTTCAGCAAGTCGGCGGCGTCAGCCGGGACGAACGCCGGGTCGTGGCCCAGGTCGACCGGCTTGTTGTCGGCGTCGACGAACACGATCCGGGGCCGGTAGCTGCGGGCCTGCGCGTCTTCCATCGTCCCGTAGGCGATCAGGATGACCAGATCGCCGGGGTGGACCAGATGCGCTGCGGCACCGTTGATCCCGATCACCCCGGTGCCCCGCTCGCCGGTGATCGCGTAGGTGACCAGACGGGCCCCGTTGTCGATGTCGACGATGGTCACCTGTTCGCCCTCGAGCAGGTCCGCGGCGTCCATCAGGTCGGCGTCGATGGTCACCGAGCCGACATAGTGCAGGTCGGCCTGCGTGACCGTGGCGCGGTGGATCTTCGATTTCAGCATCGTCCGTTGCATCAATTCCTCCACAGTGGTTGGACGTGTCGGTCCGGCCCGTCGGTGCCGGCGGAAGCTCCCACTTCGATAGAGACGTTGTCCAGCAGCCTGGTGCCGCCCAGCCTCGCGGCGATCAGCAGCCGGCCCGGCCCGCCGTCTCCCAGCTGGCCGAGGTCCGCGTCGCGCAGTTCCACGTAGTCGACTTCGATCGCGGGCACGGCACCGAGCACGGAGCGGGCCGCGTCCAGCGCGGCCACGGCGCCTGCCGTCGCGGCGTGCGCGCCGGCCGTCAGCGCCGCGGACAGCGTCACGGCCAGCTCGCGCTGGGTCGGGTCCAGGTAGCGGTTGCGCGACGACAGCGCCAGCCCGTCGGGCTCCCGGACGGTCGGCACCCCGACCACGGCGACGTCGACGTTCAGGTCGGCGACCATCTGACGGATCAGGACCAGCTGCTGATAGTCCTTCTCCCCGAAGAAGATGCGGTCCGGACGCACGATCTGCAGCAGCTTGCACACCACCGTCAGGACCCCGGCGAAATGGGTCGGGCGCGCGGCGCCCTCGAGCTCGACCGCCAGCGGACCCGGCTGCACGGTGGTGCGCAGCCCGTGGGGATACATCGCGGCGGCGGTGGGCGCGAACACCATCTCGACGCCCTCGCCGGATAGCAGCGCCACATCGTCGTCGAGCGTGCGGGGGTAGGCGTCGAGGTCTTCGCCCGCGCCGAACTGCAGCGGGTTGACGAAGATCGAGACCACGACCACCGAGCCGGGCACTCGCTTGGCGGCCCGCACCAGGGCCAGGTGACCGTCGTGCAGCGCCCCCATGGTGGGCACCAGCATCACGCGGCGCCCGGTCTGGCGCAGCGCCCGGCTGACGTCGGAGACATCGCGCGGCGCCGAGTACACGTTCAGTTCGCCCGGGCTGAAGACCGGCCGCGGCGTCCGGTTCATCCCGCCAGCACCTCGACGACATCGTCGGGGGCGTGCGCGCGCCGGGCGGTCCGCAGGGCGTTCACCCGGTAGGCGTCCGCCAGGTCGGGGTCGGCGCGCGCCAGCGCCGCCAGGTGCCCGGCGACCGCCGCCGCGTCCCCGCGGGCGACCGGGCCGGTGAGGGCGGCCTGGCCGCGTTGCAGGGTGTTGTCCAGCGCCGCCCGCGCCAACGGACCCACGATGCGTTCGGCGATGCCACCGGGCTGATCGTCGACGGACTCTCCCCCGCACGCGGGAGGTACCCCCAGCCCGAGCAGTTCCTGACCGCGCAGCGCGGCCCGCAACGCCTCGAGCGCATCGGCCAGCACGGTCACGATGTGGTTGCCCGCGTGCGCCAGGGCCGCGTGGTAGAGCACCCGGGCGTCCTCGCGGACGCAGAACGGCTCGCCGCCCATCTCCAGCACCAGGGACTGTCCCACCGCGTACCCGACGTCGTCGGCCGCGGTGATGCCGAAGCAGGTGTCCGGCAGTCTGGCGATGTCCTCGTCGGACCCGGTGAACGTCATCGCCGGGTGGATCGCCAGCGGTATGCAGTCGGGCGTCAGCGGCGCGAGCACACCGACCCCGTTGGCACCGGAGGTGTGCGCAACGATCGTGCCCGGCCGCACCGCCGACGTCGCGGCCAGACCCGCCACCAGGCCGGGAAGTTCGCTATCGGGCACCGCCAACAGCAACAATTCGGCGGCGGCCGCCACGTCCTGCGGCGGGACGATCGGGGTTTCGCGCAGCCACCGCTGCGCCCGGTGCCGGGACGCGTGGCTGACGGCGCTGCAGGCCACCACGACGTGGTCGGCGCGCTCCAGCGCGACGCCCAGGGCGGTTCCCACCCGGCCGGCCGAGATGATGCCCACCTTGAGCCGGGCTGGGCGCAAACCGTCGAACTGCACCATCGCAGACGACCTCACATAGGTGTTCGTTCGTTCCGGTCCCAGCCTCAGGGGTACCGGACGGTCACTAAGACTGTAGTCGATGGCCGGGTCCGGCCCAATATGACGGAGCTTTCAGCTCAGATGTTACGGCGGCGGCGCCGGCCACCCCCGGACGGTTCGACCTGCAACCGCGCCAGCAGGTCGGCCACGGACTGCCCACCGGAGGGCGGTCCGTCCGCGCCGTCGGCGCCGTCCGCGCCGCCGTGCCGGGGCGCGGGCTCGGGGGCCGGGGACGGAGCCAGTCGCGGCGGCTCGGCGGCCGACGGCGCCGGGGCCGGCGGCGGCGGTGGGGGCGGCGCGGCTGCGGGTGCGGTGACCGGAGGCGGGGCAGGTTCGTCCGGGGCGGTGAACCTGCGGACGCCGAAGTCGCGGTACTCCGCCGAATGGCGCGACCGCGAGCGGCGGCCCGACTCGCCATA
>NZ_JBYCLG010000269.1:0-4005 GCF_057473785.1 Mycobacterium sp. TH-M103 | reverse complement strand
ATGACATCGGTTTCTCCCTCCCGGCGTGACGCCGCCACCAGTTACCTCATCGAGGTCGAAGCGTACTTTCTCCTATGCTGCGCTCAGCATGCACCCGGCACTCGACGACAGGAAGCGAAGCAGTCCATGGCACCGACACTGCGCCCGCGCCGATCCGCTCTCTACCTGCCCGGCAACAAGGCCCGGGCGCTCGAGAAGGGCAAGACGCTGCCCGCAGACGTGCTCATCTTCGACCTGGAGGACGCGGTGGGGCCCGACGCCAAAGCCGAGGCACGAACGACGGTGTGCGAGGCAGTCGCGTCGGAAAGCTACCGGCCCCGCGAGGTCGTCGTGCGCATCAACGGCCTGGGCACCGATTGGCACGACGACGATCTGGCGGCGGTGGCCGGTTCGCCCGCCCACGGGGTGCTCGTGCCCAAGGTGGAGACCGGCGAGCAGGTGCGGGCGCTAGACGCCAGGCTCGAGCGGCTCGGCGCGCCGGAGTCGTTGCGGTTGTGGGTGATGATCGAGACGCCCCGGTCGTTCCTCAAGGCCGAGGAGATCGCCTCGGCCAGTGAGCGTTTGGCGGCGCTGGTAGTCGGCACCAACGACCTGGTCAACGATTTGCACGCGCTGCACGTGCCCGGACGGGCACCGATCGTGCCGGCGTTGACTTTGGCGGTGCTGGGGGCGAGGGCCGCCGGCAAGGTGGTGCTGGACGGCGTGTTCAACGACATCACCGACGCGGAGGGCTTCCGGGCGCAGGCCCGCCAGGGACGCGAAATGGGTTTCGACGGGAAGACCTTGATTCACCCCTCCCAGATTGGTGCGGCCAATGACCTCTTCGGTCCGTCGGAGGGGGAGTTGGCCGACGCCCGTAAGGTCGTCGCGGCTTACGAGCAGGCTAAGGCTTCGGGCGCCAGCGTGATCACCGTCGACGGCCGCATGGTTGAGAGCCTGCACGTCCGCAACGCCGAGCGGATTCTCGCTCTGGCCGAACGCATCTCGGAGATGGAATCCGCCTCCTGAGTCACGGCAGCACGCCCGTGGTCGCATCCGTGTGCTTGAATGCGTTGCCCGGGGTGGGCGGGTGCGGTTCGCGCGCGAAGCTGCCCAGCCGCATCACAGCACGTAGGCGCCCATGTAGAGCACGGCCGCCTGACCCAGGACCGAGCCGACCACGACGACTTGTCCCGCGCCGCGCTGCCTGAAATCGCTTATCGCACAGCGGGACACGTTGGCAGCCCCGAGCACGTTGGTTGTGACCACTTTGTCGAAGACCTCGGCGCGCACCTGGGTGAACCGGCCGAACGCCGGCACGGCGGCGTTTTGGACCACGACGTCCAGGCCGCCGTAGCGCGTGACCGCCGCGCCGATCGGGTAATCAGGGCGGCATCGCCCGCGCCGTTGTACCGTCGAAGAGGTGACGGTGCTGAGTCAGCTGGGTGCGGTGCGGGAATCGCTGGGCGCCAGGTTGTTCGCCATGGTTGCCGGCCCCGACGGCCCGGCCCAGCGGACGCGGATCCATGAGACGCCGGGGCCGCGGTGGTTCGACGAGGACCGCCCCATCCGCAGGGTGAACGCCGACGCGTCGATGTTCGTCGGTGGGTTGCGCGCGCTGCTGCTGCAGTCGTTGCACCCGCTGGCCATGGCCGGCGTGGCCCAACACTCGAACTACCGGGGCGATCCGTGGGGCCGACTGCAGCGCACGAGCACCTTCTTGGCCGTCACGACGTTCGGGACGGCGGCCGACGCGCAGCGCGCCGTCGATCGGGTGCGGGGGATTCACCGCCGGGTGCATGGGGTGGCGGACGACGGAAGGCCGTATTCCGGCACGGATCCGCACCTTTTGGAGTGGGTGCACATCACCGAGGTGGACAGCTTCCTGCTGGCGCACAAGCTGTACGGCGCCGCTCCGCTGGACCGCAGCGGTCGTGACGCCTACGTGGCGGACATGGCATATGTGGCAACCCGACTCGGGGTGGTCGATCCGCCGCGCACCGAGCATGAGCTGGTGGAGCGTATCGCGGCGTACCGTCCGGAGCTGCGCGGCACGTCGGCGGCACGCGACGCCGCCCGGTATCTGTTGCTGACCCCGCCGCTGCCGCTGGCCGCCAGGGCGCCCTACGCGGTGCTGGCGGCGACGTCGGTGGGGATGCTTCCCGCGTGGGCGCGCACACCGCTGCTGTTGCCGTACTTCCCCCCGATCGAGCGCACCCTGGGCCGCACGGCCGGTCGCGCGCTGGTCGGCGGCATCCGCTGGGCCATGACGGGCTGACAGTACGCCGCTGACGGTAACGTTGTGCGCCGTGAACGACTTCGTTGTCGTCAAGGTCAAGCCCGGCAGCAGCAAGGGCCCGCTCGTCGAGACCGGCCCCGACGGCGACCTGACGATCTACGTCCGGGAGCGCGCCGTCGAGGGCAAGGCCAACGACGCCGTCATTCGGTTGCTGGCTACCCACCTACGCCTGCCCCCGAGCCGAGTCGAACTGGTGTCCGGAAAGACCTCGCGGCTCAAGCGATTCCGCGTGCACCGAGCGGCGTCGCCGACGGATGACACCCGGACGTAGTTCCACACCTCGGCAGCAACGTCCGCGAGCTGCTGCCATGCTGAACCCGGGAGCGCCGATCATTCTGGCGAGTTCGACCACGGCATACAACGGGACGCCGGCGTTCAGTGCCTACGCGGCCTCCAAGGCCGCGATCCTCTCCTTCGGCCGCACCTGGGCGGCCGAACTCGTCGATCGCAACATCCGCGTCAACACGGTCGTGCCCGGCCCCGTCGAAACGCCTGGCCTGACGGAGCTGGTTCCCGCCGAGCAGAAACAAGGTCTCCTGGATACCCAAGCGGCCGTGGTACCGATGAGGCGGGTGGGCCGGCTCGAGGAGATCGCTGCAGCGGTGGTGTTTCTCGCCTCCGGTGCCAGCAGCTTCATGACGGGAAGCGAGTTGTTCGTCGACGGCGGCGCCGAACAGTTGTAGAGTGCCCGTCACGTCACAGCCGGGCATGGCGCAGACGGGATTGAGCCGCAAGGCTATTCGTAGCTCCGCTACGGCGAAGCCCGCTCGTACCGCCGGGCCCAAAAGGCAACGACGCCATACATCACGCCGCCGAAGGGCTGAATCACCCGAAATGGCAGCCACCAGTGTCAGCGACGAGGTGGCGGCGACGATTCCGGTCGCAGGTCTCACCGCCGCCGCCGTGGACGCGATCGGCCTGCGATCCGGAGACATCCTGCTCGTCGGTGGTGCCGCCGGCGGCGTCGGCGTGTTCGCCGTCCAGCTCGCCAGGCTCGCCGGCGCGACCGTCATCGGGACCGGCTCTCGGGGCACCTTCGAGTTCCTGCGGCAGCTGGGGCTCAGCCCGTGGCGTACGGCCCGGGACTCGCGGAGCGGGTTCGAGCGCTGGCCCCCGACGGTGTGACCGCCGCGACCGATTTGTTCGGCATCGAGACGGCCCAGACCGCGCTCGCGCTGGGAGTCTCGCCGGAACGGATCTCCACCATCGCCGCCGGCCCCAACCCGCCCGGCGGCGTCCGCGCCACCGGCGGTAGCGATGCCGAGCCGGACGCCGCGGCACGGATCACCGACGGGATCCTCGCGGGCAAGATCACGGTGCCGATCGCCGCGTCCTACCCGATCGAGCGGATCCGCGATGCCGTGACACTGCAGGCGGGACGGCACGTTCACGGCAAGATCGTGATCACACTCCGACCCCGCCCGGAAAGGGCGGCGTCGCGCGTTCCGCGCTCGGCGGTTACGCAGTCGACTCGGCGTAGCGGGCCAACTCCGCTGTGGCCGAACGCAATTGGTCAGCGGCATTCAGCGGTGTCGGGAAGCCGGCGCGGGTGTAGGCCACCCCGCGTGGCGTGTGCACCCGCAGGTCCAGGCCGTAGCGGTCGACGCCGGTGCACACCGCGGTCTCGGTATCGGGGTAGCCGCCGAACGCCCGGGCCATCGCGGCCAGGGCGGCGGCGTGGTCGGCGTTGAGATGCGCGACCGCCCGGGCCGAGGCCGGCGCGATCG
>NZ_JBYCLG010000268.1:0-4818 GCF_057473785.1 Mycobacterium sp. TH-M103 | reverse complement strand
CCTTCTGCGTCGTCGGCGCGACCGGGAACACCACGTCGGCGCGCTCGGTCACGGCGCTGTGCCGCAGCTCCAGGCTGACCACGAACCCGGCGGCGTCCAGCGCGGCCAGCACTGCTGCGGGGTCGGCGAAGTCGTCGGGTTCGACACCGCCCACCACCAGTGCCCCCAGCGTGCCGTCGGCGGCGCCGGCCAGGATGCCGTCCACGTCGCGTCCACGGGCGGAAGGCAGTTCGGAGACGTTCCAGGCCGCGGCGATCTGCGCGCGGGCGGCCTCGTCGTCCAGTGGGCGGCCACCGGGCAGCAGGCCGGGCAACGCGCCGGCCTCGAGTGCGCCGCGCTCGCCGGCCCGCCGTGGCACCCACGCCAGCCGGGCCCCGGTGGCGTCGGCGAGCCGCGCGGCGGCGGACAATCCGCCGGGCACCGCGGCCAGGCGCTCGCCGAGCATGATGACCGCGCCCGGAGCCGACAGCAGCTCGCCCACCTCGCCGGTGGTCAGGCCGTCCAGCGTGGCCGCTTCGGCGCCGGGTGCGGTTTGCAGCAGCCGGCCCGCCATCTTGTGCAGCGCGCGGGTCGCGAACGGCGCGACCGCGTACACCGGGACGCCGCGCTTGCGGGCCGCCTTGCGCAGCCGCAGGAACACGATCGGCGACTCTTCTTCCGGCTCGAACCCGACCAGCAGCACCACCGGCGCGGATTCGAGATCGGCGTAGCCGACGTCGCGGCGGCCGGCGATCCGCGCCGCCAGGAAAGCGGCCTCCTCGGCCGAGTGCGGACGGGCGCGAAAGTCGATGTCGTTGCTGTCCAACACGATTCGGGTGAATTTGGAGTACGCGTAGGCGTCCTCCAAGGTGGCGCGGCCGCCGACCAGGACGCCGGTGCGCCCGCGGGCCGCATCGAGGCCCCGGATCGCCGTCGCCATCGCGTGCGACCACGACGCGGGCGTCAGCACGCCGTCTTCGCCGCGGATCAGGGGGGTGGCGATGACATCCGGGGCGATCGCGTAGTTGAACGCCCACCGCCCCTTGTCGCAGTTCCACTCCTCGTTGACCTCGGGGTCGTCACCGGCCAGGCGCCGCAGCACCTTGCCGCGGCGGTGGTCGGTGCGCTGCGCGCAACCCGAGGCGCAGTGCTCGCACACGCTCGGGCTGGAGACCAGGTCGAACGGGCGCGCCCGAAACCGGTACGCCATCCCGGTCAGCGCGCCCACCGGGCAGATCTGCACCGTGTTGCCCGAGAAGTAGGAGTCGAACGGCTCGTTGGCGTAGATGCCGACCTGCTGCAGGGCGCCCCGCTCCTGCATATCGATGAACGGGTCACCGGCGATCTGCTCGGAGAACCGGGTGCAGCGCGCGCACAGGATGCAGCGTTCCCGGTCCAGCAGCACCTCCGAGGAGATGTTGATCGGTTTGGCGAACGTGCGCTTGACGTCGGTGAAGCGGGAGTCCGCGCGGCCGTTGGACATCGCCTGGTTCTGCAGCGGGCATTCGCCGCCCTTGTCGCACATCGGGCAGTCCAGCGGATGGTTGATCAGCAGCAGTTCCATCACGCCGTGCTGGGCCTTGTCGGCGGCCTCGGAGGTCAGCTGGGTGCGCACCACCATGTCGTCGGTGGCGACCGTGGTGCACGAGGCCATCGGCTTGCGCTGCCCCTCGACCTCGACCAGGCACTGCCGGCACGCGCCGACGGGGTCCAGCAGGGGGTGGTCGCAGAAGCGCGGGATCTGGATGCCCATCAGCTCGGCGGCGCGGATAACCAAAGTCCCCTTCGGAACGCTGATTTCGTTACCGTCGATGGTCAGCGTCACCATCTCGGGTCGGCTCACCTCGCCGCCGGTCTCGGGTTTGGCCGCAGCCGTCATGTGACGGTCACACCTTTCCGTTGGGGTTCAGCATGGAGTCTTTGGGGTCGAACGGGCACCCGCCGCCCTCGACGTGCGCGACGTATTCGTCGCGGAAGTACTTGATCGACGACATCACCGGGCTGGCGGCGCCATCGCCCAACGCGCAGAACGCCTTTCCCAGGATCGAATCGGAAATGTCCAACAGTTTGTCGATGTCCTCGGGCGTACCCTTGCCGGTTTCCAGGCGTTCGTAGATCTGGTCGAGCCAGAAGGTGCCCTCCCGGCACGGCGTGCACTTTCCGCAGGACTCGTGCTTGTAGAAGTAGGTCCAGCGCTGCACGGCGCGCACCACGCAGGTGGTCTCGTCGAAGATCTCCAGCGCCTTGGTGCCCAGCATCGAGCCGGCCGCGCCGACGCCCTCGTAGTCCAGCGGCACGTCGAGGTGCTCGTCGGTCAGCAGCGGGGTCGACGACCCGCCGGGCGTCCAGAACTTGAGCCGGTGCCCGGACCGCACGCCGCCGGCGTAGCCGAGCAACTCGCGCAGCGTGATGCCCAGCGGGGCCTCGTACTGGCCGGGCCGGGTGACGTGCCCGGACAGCGAGTACAGCGTGAAGCCGGGCGACTTCTCGCTGCCCATCGACCGGAACCACTCGACGCCGTGGTGGATGATCGCCGGCACGCTGGCGATCGTCTCGACGTTGTTGATCACGGTGGGGCAGCCGTAGAGTCCGGCCACCGCGGGGAACGGCGGCCGCAGCCGCGGCTGGCCGCGCCGGCCCTCCAGCGAGTCCAGCAGCGCGGTCTCCTCACCGCAGATGTAGGCGCCCGCCCCGGCGTGCACCACCAACTCCAGGTCGAAGCCCGAGCCGTTGATGTCGCGGCCCAGGTATCCGGCGGCGTAGGCCTCGGCCACCGCGTTCTGCAGGCGGCGCAGCACCGGCAGCACCTCCCCGCGCACGTAGATGAACGCGTGGTGGGCACGGATCGCGTACGCCGCGATGATGACGCCCTCGACCAGCACGTGCGGGGTGGCCAGCATCAGCGGGATGTCTTTGCACGTACCGGGTTCCGACTCGTCGGCGTTGACCACCAGGTAGTGCGGCTTGGCGGCCGCCCCGGAGTCGCCCTGCGGGATGAACGACCACTTGGTGCCGGTCGAGAAGCCCGCGCCACCGCGCCCGCGCAACCCGGAGTCCTTGACGGTGGCGATCACCGCGTCGGGGTCCATCGCCAGGGCCTTCTTCATCGCCTGGTAGCCGTCGTTGCGCAGATAGGTGTCCAGCGTCCACGACTCGGGGTCGTCCCAGAAGCGGCTGAGGACCGGGGTCAGCGGGGTGCTCATGACTGGCCTTCCGACGCTGCCGGCGCCTCCATGCCCAGTTCCCGCGCCACCTTCAGCCCGGCCAGCGTCGCGGCGCCGGCCCCGCCCTGCCCCTGGTCCGGCCGCTCGTCGGGCAGGCCGGCCAGAATGCGCGACGTCTCCCGGAAGGCGCACAGCGGGGCGCCGCGGGTCGGCGGCGCCGGCGTGCCCGAGCGCAGCGAGTCCACGAGTTCGCGCGCCGACTCCGGGGTCTGGTTGTCGAAGAACTCCCAGTTGACCATCACCACCGGGGCGAAGTCGCAGGCGGCGTTGCACTCGATGTGCTGTAGCGTGACCGAGCCGTCGGCCGTCGTCTCGTCGTTGCCGATGCCGAGGTGCTCTTTGAGGCTCTCGAAGATCGCGTCGCCGCCCATGACGGCGCACAGCGTGTTCGTGCAGACCCCGACGAGGTAGTCGCCGGTGGGTCCGCGACGGTACATCGTGTAGAAGCTCGCCACCGCCGACACCTCGGCCCCGGTCAATCCCAGCTGCTCACCGCAGAATTCGAGACCGGCCGGAGTCAGGTAGGAATCCTGGGCCTGCACCAGGTGCAGCAGCGGCAGCAGCGCCGAGCGCTTCTCGGGGTAGCGGCCCATGATCTCCTTGGCGTCGACCTCCAACCGAGCCCGCACCTCAGGGGGGTAGGACTGCGGCGCGCCCTCGACCACGAACGCGTTGGGCTCCTCGGGCGGCGGGCCCAGCCGGATGAACACGGGCTGCCCCTGGGCACCTGTCATCGGTCCACCCCGCCCATGACCGGGTCGATGCTGGCGACCGCGGTGATCAGGTCGGCGACCATTCCGCCCTCGCACATCGCGGCGACCGACTGCAGGTTGGTGAACGACGGGTCCCGGTAGTGCACCCGGTAGGGGCGGGTGCCGCCGTCGCTGACCATGTGCACGCCCAACTCGCCGCGGGGCGATTCGACCGCGCTGTACACCTGGCCCGCGGGCACCCGGATGCCCTCGGTGACGAGCTTGAAGTGGTGGATCAGCGCCTCCATCGAGCTGCCCATGATCTTGGCGATGTGCTCCTGCGAGTTGCCCATGCCGTCGGGGCCCACCTTCAGATCGGCCGGCCAGGCGATCTTGCGGTCCTCGACCATCGTCGGACCCGGCCGCAGTTTGTCCAAACACTGCTCCACGATCTTCATCGACTCCCACATCTCTTTCACGCGAATCATGTAGCGCCCGTAGGCGTCACACGTGTCGGCGGTGATCACGTCGAACTCGTAGTTCTGGTATCCGCAGTACGGCTCGCTCTTGCGCAGGTCGTGCGGCAGTCCCGTGGACCGCAGTATCGGGCCGGTGATCCCCAGCGCCATGCAGCCGGTCAGGTCCAGGTAGCCGATGCCCTCGGTGCGGGCCTTCCAGATGGCGTTCTCGTTGAGCAGGGCGCCCATCTCACGCAGCGGATGACGCAATTCCTCGAGGGCGGCCGCGACCTCGTCGACCCCGTTGGGCGGGAGGTCTTGCGCCACGCCGCCGGGCCGGATGTAGGCGCTGTTCATCCGCAGGCCGGTGATCGACTCGAAGAGTTTGAGCACGATCTCGCGGCCCCGGAAGCCGACGAACATCGGGGTCATCGCGCCCAGTTCCATGCCGCCGGTGGCCAGGGC
>NZ_JBYCLG010000267.1:0-1691 GCF_057473785.1 Mycobacterium sp. TH-M103 | reverse complement strand
GTTCGATGCTGCGCCCGTCGGCGGTCTCGGTGCGCCCGTCGGCGTGCAGCCGCATCAGCTCGGTGATGCGGTGCTGGGTGACGAACACGGTGCGCCGCCGTGTCTCGGTCGGATGGGCGGTGATCACCGGGGAGACCAGCGCGCCCCGCAACGCGTCGGCGACGGTTGCCGAATCCAGTTCGGCGGCTTCGAGTTTCGCGTAGGTGGCGGCCAGGCTGCTGTCCTGCGGCGGCTCCCCGGCGGCCACGTGGACCGCGCGCCGGCGCTCCCGGTGGATGTCTTCGGCGACGTTGGCCAGCAGCGCGAAATGGCTGAACGCCCGGATCACCGGGATCGCCCGGTGGATGTCGAGCCCGAAGAACATGCGCGACATGTCCGCGCGGTCGATCTCGGAGCGCCGCACCCGGAACGACTCCACCCGGGCGCGTTCCACGAGGTCGAACACCTCGTCGCCGCTCTGCTCGCGCACGGTGTCGCCGAGGATGGCGCCCAGCAGGCGGATGTCGGCGCGCATCGGCTCGGTCGCCTCGCGGCCGACCTGGGTCCGCTGCACGGCGCCGATCGGGGCCAGCGCGGTATCGGATAGCTCAACCATGGGTTCCAGTATCGGTGGAGACCACCGGGCCCGCCCGCCGAGAGAGGTCAGCGGTACTTGATGAGCAGGGCCATTCCGACGATGCACACCAGCCAGATGCCGACGATGAACAGCGTCAGCCGGTCGAGGTTCTTCTCGACCACCGTCGACCCGGACAGGCTGGACTGCACGCCGCCGCCGAACAGCGTCGACAGGCCGCCACCCTTGGCGCGGTGCAGCAGCACCAGCAACACCACCAGGATGCTGGTGACGACCAGGGTGATCTGCAGGGCCAACTCCATGGCTGGGAGTCTAGCGGGTGGGGACCGGGCGCCTCCCTTGCCCTTGTCCGAGTCGGCTCGTCGTGCTGACCGCGCACCTGCGGGTCGGCGCGCACGGCCGCCGCCTCGGTCAGGGGCCCCGCTAGGGAAGCGGCCCGCCGGCAGCGATCGCCGCCAGCGTCGCGAACTGCTCGCCGTCGAGCGACGCCCCACCGACCAGTCCGCCGTCGATGTCGTCGCGGGCGACGAGCTCGCCGACGTTCTTGGCGTTCACCGAGCCGCCGTAGAGCACGCGCACGGATTCGGCGACCTGCGGTGAGGCCAGCGAGGCCAGCTCCGCGCGGATCGCCGCGCACACCTCCTGGGCGTCGGCGGCGCTGGCCACCCGCCCGGTGCCGATCGCCCACACCGGCTCATAGGCGATGACGACCTTGCCGATCTGCTCGGCCGAGAGCCCGGCCAGCGAGCCGTGCAGCTGCTCGACGTTGTGGGCGACGTGGTTTCCCGCCTCGCGGACGTCGAGGTGCTCGCCGATGCAGACGATCGGGGTCAGCTCGTTCTTGAGCGCGGCGGCGGCCTTGGCGGCGACCAGCGCGTCGTCCTCGTGGTGGTAGGTGCGCCGCTCGGAGTGCCCGACGACGACGAAGGTGCAGCCCAGCTTTGCCAGGAAGGCGCCGCTGATGTCGCCGGTATAGGCGCCCGCGTCGTGCTGGGACAGGTCCTGGGCGCCGTAGGTCAGGCGCAGCTTGTCGCCGTCGACCAGGGTCTGCACGCTGCGCAGGTCGGTGAACGGCGGGATGACCGTGACGTCGACCTTGTCGTAGTACTTGTCCGGC
>NZ_JBYCLG010000266.1:0-12313 GCF_057473785.1 Mycobacterium sp. TH-M103 | reverse complement strand
CGCCGCGCTCTGGAACAGCACCGGCCCCAGCACCGCCTTCAGCGGCTGGAAGATCGCCGGCAGGTTGCGGGCCAGCTCGGTGTTGGAGCCGCCGGGGTGCGCAGCGACGGCGATGGTCTTCGCCTCGGGGTTGGCGGCCAGCCGGCGCTGCAGCTCGTAGGTGAACAGCAGGTTGGCCAGTTTGGACTGCCCGTAGGCGGCGATCCGGTCGTAGTTGCGCTCCCACTGCAGGTCGTCGAAGTGGATCGCGGCGCGCAGCCGGTGGCCGAGGCTGCTGACGGTCACCACCCGCGAGCCGCGCACGTCCAGCAGGTGGTCGAGCAGCAGGCCCGTCAGCGCGAAGTGGCCGAGATGGTTGGTGCCGAACTGCATCTCGAAGCCGTCGGCGGTGAGCTGTTTGGGGGTCCACATCACCCCGGCGTTGTTGATCAGCAGGTCGATGCGCGGGTAGGCCGCCCGCAGCGCGTCGGCCGCGGAACGCACCGAGTCCAGCGAGCTCAGGTCCAGGGCCTGCAGGGTGACGTCGGCGCCGGGATGTGCGGCGACGATGCGCGACAGGGCGGCGTTGCCCTTGGCGAGGTCGCGCACGGCCAGCACCACGTGGGCGCCGCGGTAGGCCAGCACGACGGCCGCCTGGTAGCCGATTCCGGTGTTGGAGCCGGTGACGACGGCAACGCGGCCGCTCTGGTCCGGGACGTCGGCTTCCGACCATTTGTTGGACGTCATGGCCAAAACATACTCACCCGGGCCCGGCGCCGCCGTTCAGCGCTGATCCGACCACCGGAAGACGCTGAGGCACGCGATCAGTCCGCCGGCACTCCACGCGAGGAGGACCAGCAGTATTCGCCCGTGCTCCCAGCTGCCGGCCGGTTCGAACGTGGCCATCCGGCTTGGCAACAGCACCGAGCGGAATCCCTGAGCCATCCACTTGACGGGAAACAGCGACCCGATGGACAGCATCCATTGCGGCAGGACCATGAGCGGCACGTAGGTTCCCGAGACGAATTGCAGACCCACCGCGGGCCCGTTGGTGATGACGGCGGCCGACACCGCGTTGCTTGCGACGTTGCTGATGAAGATGCCCGCGAGCGAGCAGCTGATCACACCCAGAAGGAAGACCCACGTCAGGGTGAACCATCCGGAAAGGCTCGTCGGCAGGTGCAGGTCGAAGGCCAGCACCCCGACCAGGAGCAGGATGACGGCCTCGGCGAGGCTGACGATGGCGACCAGGCAGACCTTGCCGACGAAGTATGACGCCGCGGTCGTCGGGGTGCCGCGAAGCCGCCGCAACGCCCCGGTGTCACGGTCGGCGGCGATGCTGATACCGAGGTTGATGAACGACGTCGACAGGATGCCGTAGGCGAGCATGCTCGCCGCGATCACGGCGCCGGTGCTGATGTCGCTGCCGGGCAGCTTCGCGGAGAAGATCGACCCCAGCAGAACGCAGATCACCGCCGGCATCGAGAACGTCAGGGCCAGCTGCTCGGGCCGACGGTAGAACATCTTCAATTCGGGGATCACGCGTGAGAATCCGATCCGCACCACCGACGGAAGCGATGACTTGGCCGGCGTGGCCCGATGGCGTCGTCGCGCGGGCGCGGCCGCGCGCTCGATGGTGTTCACGCCACCCCGATCAGACGCAGATAGGCGTCCTCGAGCGACGGCCGGGTGACCGTCAGCTCGGCCAGCTCCGCGCCGTCCTCGCTGAGCCGCCTGATCAGCTGCGTCGGGAAATCCGTTTTCTGCATCCGAATTTCGCCTCCCTGAAGCCATTGCACGGTCGCAGCCGAGTCGACGTGTGCGGTCAGCTTCGTCGGCGAGTCCACGGCGACCACCCGCCCGCCGGCGATGACCGCGACGCGGTCGGCGAGCGCTGCGGCCTCCTCCAGGTAGTGCGTGGTCAGCAGGATGGTCGTGCCGTCGGCCGCCAAGAGCCTGATCAAGTCCCAGAACTGCCGCCTGGCTTCGGGATCGAACCCGGTCGTCGGCTCGTCGAGGAACAGCAGTTCGGGCATGCCGATGATGCCGAGGGCGACGTCGAGGCGGCGGCGCTGTCCCCCGGACAGCTTCCTGACCCGCGCACCGGAAACCGAAGCGAGCCCGACCAGTTCGAGCGCCTCACCGGGCTCGCGCGCGGTGCCGTAGCACCTCGCGAACAGCGACGCGGTTTCCCCGACCGTGAGCATCCCGGCGTCGCTGACCTCTTGCAGAACTATGCCGATCCGGGCGCGCCAGTCCCTGCCCGCCATCCCCGGGTCCGCGCCGAGCACCCGCACGTCTCCGGCATCCCGCCGCCGGTTGCCCTCGAGGATCTCGATGGTCGTCGACTTGCCGGCCCCGTTGGGGCCGAGGATCGCGAAGATCTCGCCGTAGCCGACGTCGAGATCCAGATCCCGCACCGCTCGCACCCGCCCGTAGTCCTTCGACAACCCCCGAACGTGCACCGCGGATTTTTCAGTCACGGGTTCGCCCCTCCGGCCTCGGGCCGGGCGTCCTGCGCCCCGAGTTCGGCCAGCAGTTCGGCGAGCTCGTCGTCGGAAAGCTCGTCGATCAGCCGGTCGACGTCGCTGTCGGACGGTTGCGCGGCAACCGGTTCCGCGGAGCTCGCGGGCGTGTCACCGTGAATGCGGAGTAGTTCGGCGAGCACCCGATCCGACACGGAGTTCACGCTCACGCCGCTGAGTATCTCCAGCACCGGCAGGTCGATCGAGAACGCCGTGTTGATCCGCACCCGGAAGTCCATGGCCATCATGGAATCCAGCCCGATCTCATCGAGGATGGCATCGGGCTCGATGTCGGTGACGGCGCAGTCGAAGACCGTGGCGACGATGCGGCGAACGTGGTCCGCGACCAGCGCCGCCCTGTCGGCGGCCGCCGCACCGGCCAGGACCTCGAGGATCGAGGATTGCGGATCGCTTGAGTGCGAGGGTGTTTCGGTGGCCTCGAGTTCGGCGAACATCGGCACTACTCGCCCCCCGAACGCGGCGCGGCGGGCCCGGCCCCAGTCGGCGCCGATGGCGATGACGTTCGGCGCGCTCTGGTTGATCAGCCGATCCAGGATCCGCGCACCCATCGCGGGTGTGATCAGCTCGATGCCCCGCTGCGTGTAGACGTCCTCGAGCCCGAGCTCCTCGACCATGCCCACCGACCAGGGCCCCCACCCGATCGTGACGGCCGGCAGCCCCTGAGCCTGCCGGTAGTGGGCGAACGCGTCGAGATAGGCATTGGCCGCCGCGTAATTGCCCTGGCCCGGCGAGGCGATGGCCGACCCCGCGGACCCGAACATGACGAAGAACGCGAGGTCGTGCCCGTCGAAGGCGTCGTGCAGCACGCGGGCGCCGACAACCTTGGGCGCCAGCACTTTGGCGAAATCCGCGTCGCTCATGTTGAGCAGGAGTTGGTCGTCGACCAGCCCCGCGGCATGGATGATGCCGCGGACCGGCCGGCCGGCCTCGGCCATGTGATCGCTCAGCCACGCCCTCACCTGCGCGGCGTCGGTGACATCGACGGCGGCGGTCGCGACGTGGGCGCCGAGGCGCTCGATCGCCCGGATCGCGGTCACGGCCGCGAAGTGGGCGTCGCGGTCCGTCAGCGCCGCCCAGTCGCTTCGCGGGGGGATTGCGCTGCGGCCGAGCAACGTGATGTGGCGGGCGCCCCGCTCGGCCAGGTAGGTGGCGGCGACGCGGCCCAGCGCTCCCGCCCCGCCGGTGACGACGTACGTCGCGTCGGCGGCGAGCTTGGTGGGGAAGGGCTTCGTCAGGCCGGTGCACGGGCGCAGCCGCGGAACGAACGTCGTGCCGCCCCGGATCGCGATCTGGTCCTCGGCCGAGTCGCCGAGGATGTGGGCACAGATGCGCGCGGCGGTGGTGCCGCGATCGTCTGCCTCGTCGACATCGATGAGGCCGCCCCAGAATTCGGGGAACTCCTGGTGACCGATGACCCGGCCGAGTCCCCAGACGGCGGCCTGCGGGCTCGCGGTCAGCCGGGTTCCGGGTGCCGGTTGCGCGTTGGCCGTGACCAGGAAGAGGCGCGGCTTGCCGGCGGCGCCCGTGGCGAGGGTTCTCAGCAGATCCAGAACGGGACGCCATGTCCCGGTGTCGGTTTCAGAGCGGGCGTCGAGCGGCCAACAGTCGACGACGCCGGCGAGGCCGGTGTCACCGCCGAGGTGCGCGCCGAACAGGTCGTCCAGTCGATCGGCGGCCTCGGCGCGCTCGACCGTGTGCACCCGGTGGCCACGGCGGCGCAGCTCACCGGCGAGCAGCGAGCCGGTGCCCGACGTGTCGGCGAGGACCAGCCACGACGAATCTCCGGTGGGGTCGGCGAACCGGTCGCCGGCGTCGTCCATTGGGCGCCAGTGCAGTTCGTAGAGTCCCTTGTCGATGTGCTCGGGCGATACGCGGGACGAGGCGCTCAGCGACTGCACCGTGAAGCCGTCGAACACGGCGAGCGGGACCCCGCGCAGGTCGCTGACGGTGATGTCGCTCTCGATCGCCTCCCTGGTCGCGGACACTACGCGCACGCGCACCGTCATGTGCTCGTCGGGCGGGCCGTAGACGGCGCAATGGCGGATCCGGGTCGGCAGGTACGGCACCTCGTTTTCTTCCTTGCCGAGGAACGGTGCGCCGAAAAGCGTTTGGAAGGCGCCGTCGATGAGCGCCGGATGGAATCGGTACTCCGCCAGCTCGGCCGCGATCCGGGCCGGGACGGTGATCTCGGCGACCGCCCAGTCCTCTCCGGCGGTCACCCGCTGCACGCAGCGGAACGCCTCGCCGTAGTCGAATCCGACGGCGCCGGTGCGGGCATAGAACTGCGCACCGTCGATCGCGGCGAGGCCCATGTCGTCGGGCGGACCGCCGCGGGCCGGGGCAGCAGGTAGGGTGTTGAGTTCCGCGGTCGCCGTGAGCGCCCACTTGAGCTCCCCGTCGGCCGTTGCGCTGAACGCGGTGAACTCCAGCGTGCCGTCCCGTTCGTCGAGCGTGGTCCGCAGAATGGGGTCGCACGTCTCGTCGAGGATGACGGCGCGGTGCAACACGAGGTTGTCGACGCTGTGCTTCGAGCCGTAGGTGAGCTCGGCGGCCGCGAGGCCCATCTCGACGTACACCGACCCGGGCAACACCACGCTGCCCTGCACGCGGTGATCGGCGAGGAAAGTGTTGACGACGCCGGTGATTTCGGCTTCCCAGGTGGGGTGGACGGCGCCGACCGGCTGCCCCAGCAGCGGGTGGGCCGGGTTGTAGTACAGCGACTCCACCGCTTCCTGCGTTTCGGTCCAGAAGCGCTTCGTCTGCCATGGATAGGCGGGCAGCTTCAGAAGCCGCGCGCCGGCGCGCGGTTGCAGCGCCTCCCAGGCGATCTCATGGCCGTGGCAGTGCAGCGCGGCGAGGCAGTTCATGATCGTTCGGCCGTCGTCGTGGTCACGGCGCTGGGTCGCGTGCACCGTGACCCGTTGGCTCCCGGCGGTTTCCTGGATCGAGGCCGCCAGGACGGGATGCGGGCCCAGTTCGACGAAATGGGTGTAGCCGTCCTCGATCATGCGGCGGATCGCCGGTTCGAACAGGACTGTGGCGCGGGTGTTCTGCCACCAGTACGCGGCGCCGGCGTCGTATTTGTCCAACGTCTCGCCGGTCACCGTCGAGTACAGGGGCAGCGTGGCGGCCTTCGACGACATTCCCCGCAACGCACCGTGGAGGTCCTCCTTGAGCGGGTCCATGTGGTAGCTGTGGTAGGGCACCTTGACCGAGAGGCGACGGTAAAAGATCCGGGCCTCGTCCAACTGCCGGGCGACGTCGTTCAGGACGTCGTTGTCCCCGGCGATGGTCACCGTCGACGGGCCGTTGATCGCGGCCACCGACACCCGCCGTCCGAACTCGGCTCGGGTCGTGTCCGTTACGGTGCGCAGGAGCGTTTCGGCGTCCAGGCCGACGGCGAGCATGCCGCCCCGCCCGCTGGCGCGTTGCTGGAGCCGGCTTCGGTGGTAGATCACCTCGATCGCCTGCTCGAAGGTGAGCAGACCGGCCAGATGGTGAGCGGCGACCTCCCCGGCGCTGTGGCCGATCACCGCGTCGGGTCGGATCCCGAAACTCGCGAGCTGCTCGGCCAGGGCGATCTGGATGGCGAAGTTCGCCGGTTGCGCGATCTCGGTTTCCGCCATGCGAGAACGGGCTTCGTCGCGCCCCAGCTCTTCGATCAGCGACCAGGTGGTGTAGCGCGACAGCTCGCGATCGGTGCGCCGGATGCTGTCGGTGAACGCGGGGAAGACGTCGAGCAGGCCCCGGCACATCTTCCACCACTGGGGACCCATTCCGGTGCAGACGAACGCGAGCCTGGGTGCGGTCGGCAGGGCGCGCTCGGTGAGGAGCTGCCCCGCGTCGGCGACGGCTCGAAGTTGTTCTCGCGCTTCGGCGATCGACTCGGCGACCAGCGCGCGGCGGTGGCTCAGATGGGCGCGCCGCCGGCTGAGTGTGTACCCCAGGTCCGCCAGGGTCACGTCGGGGTGGGTCGCCAAGTGCTCGGCCAACCGGCCGGCCGCCGCGACCACCGCCTCCTCGCTGCGCGCCGAGATCGGCAGAACCGTCAGCGGCAGCGGACGCGATTGCTCCGGTTCGGGGGCGCACGGCGGGGCGGGCGGCTCGGCGAGCACCACGTGCGCGTTGGTGCCGCCGAAGCCGAACGAGTTGACGCCCACCACGCGTCGCCCACAATCGGGAAACGGCCGGCCCGCGGCGGGAACGTCGATCTTCAGGTCCTCCAGGCGGACGTGTCTGGTCGGGGTGCGCAGATGCAGGTTGGCCGGGATGTGGCCATGCTTGACCACCAGCGCCGCCTTGATCAGTCCGGCGACGCCCGCGGCGGCCTCGAGGTGGCCGATGTTGGTCTTGACCGATCCGATCAAAAGTGGCTTGGCCGCCGGCCGGTCCGCCGACAACGCCCCGGCCAGCGCCCGCATCTCGATGGGGTCCCCGACGGGTGTCCCGGTGCCGTGCGCCTCCACGTAACCGACCTGTGCGGGCCGGACACCGGCTTGCCGCAGCGCCCTGCGGATCGCGGCCTCCTGGGCCTTTTCGCTCGGCACGGTGATGCTGTCGGTGTGGCCGTCCTGCGATACCGCCGTGCCGAGGATCTGTGCGTAGATCTCGTCGCCGTCGCGCAGCGCCTGCCCGAGCGGTTTGATCACCACGATCGCGCCGCCCTCCCCCCGGGCGTAGCCGTCCGCGGAGTCGTCGAAGGCCTTGGAACGCCCGTCCGGGCTGAGAAACCCGCTCTTGGATTCGGCGATGGCGGTGTTGGGCCCGATCATGACGTTCACGCCGCCGGCCAGGGCGACCTGCGATTCGCCGTTCCAGATGCTTTGCGCCGCGAGGTGAACCGCGACGAGCGAACCCGAGCACGCCGTGTCGATCGTCATGCTGGGCCCGCGGAGGTCGAACGCGTACGAGATCCGGTTCGCCAGCATCGTCATCATCATCCCGGTGGCCGAGTGCGGCTTGAACCGGTAGCGACTGGTGCGGCCCTGGTTCTGCAGGAGCTGATAGTCGAGGGTGAAGCCGCCGACGAAGACCCCGACATCGGTGCCCGCCAGGGTGTCGGCGGGTATGCCCGCGTCTTCCAGCGCCTCCCACGTCGCCTGCAGGAGGAGACGTTGTTGCGGGTCGAGCGAGTGCGCCTCCCGGGGCGAGATGCCGAAGAACTGCGCATCGAATTGGTCGATGTGGCGCAGGAATCCGCCGCGGGACGTGACGATCTTGCCGACCTTTGCCGGGTTCGGGTCGTGATAGCGCGCGGCATTCCACCGCGTCTCGGGAACCACGCAGGTGGCGTCCGTTTCGCTGCACAGCAGGCGCCAATAGCTCTCCGCCGAGTCGGATCCGCCGGGGAAGCGGCACCCGATCCCGACGATCGCCAACGGCTCGTGGCCGCCGCGGTCATACGGTGAGCCGGTCATGCCCGACGTCAATTCGGTTGCAGCGCGGCCGAGGTGGTGACCACCCAGCCGCCGCTGATCGGGTGGGTCGCCTGCTCGCGCCGATAGGTCGCGCGGAGTTCCCGCAGGAGCGAGTCGACTTGCCACGATTGCACCTGCCGCATGACGGCGTCGTCGCCGAATAGCGGGGATTTGTCCGCCAGCACGGTGTCGACAAGCTGGCCCGCGAGTTGTCGCAGTAGGCGCGCGTTCGCGTCGAACTGCTCGGCGAAGTCCGCGCGGGGTCCCATCATCGCGGTGTGCAGGGCGACCATGAAGTTCAGTGGCGAGTACAGGTCGACGAACGGCACCGGCGAGAGGTCGCCCTCGATTGCGGCCCACTCCCGGAAGAAGCGCTGCACCCGATTGCTGAGCGCGATGAGCCCGTCGAGGTGCGGAACGAAGTCGGGTTCGTCGGCGACGCCGACGAACCGGCCGTTCGCGTAGAGCAGGCCGATGAATCCCCAGTAGAACGCGACGTCCCAGATGATTTTCGCCGACATCACGGTCGGCTTCCCCATCAATGCGTACTGATCCTGGTAGACGGCGAGCCACATGTCGGTGAGGGACCGGAACAGGGTGTCGCTGATCTGTGACCGCGCGACGACATCCTCCCCGTCCATGTCCCGGACGATCATGTCGGTGATCAGGCCGTTGCCGATTGCGACCAGATCCATCCCCGACGAATACAACGGATCGAGAAATATCCCGGAATCGCCGGTGATACACCAACGTTCGGAGCCGTCGAACACCTTCGCCGCGCCATGGCTGTATCTCTTCATGACGCGGAAGTCCATGATCAGGTGCTCGTGCGCCGCCAGGACCGCCGCGCACTGCGGCTCGTGCTCGCCGAGCCACGCCTTGGCCTTGGCGAGGGTGTTGAACTCGTCGAACGCGTGAAACGCGGGGTCGGCGACGATCCCGACGCTCGTGGCACCCGAGGCCAGGCGGATGAGCCACACCCAATATCCCTCGCCCATCAGATGATTGGTCGACATCGCCCGGTCGCCCTCGACCAGGCGGCCCCGCCATGCCGGGTCGTCGCTCCATCGACCGACGTCGATCTCGGCGGCCACGCGCAACCACGCGGAATTGCAGGCGTGGCCATTGCCCCGCCTGAGGCCGAGTTGCCGGGGCAGCATCCGGTTGCGGCCAGACGCGTCGACCAGCCATCGTCCGGTCGTGGCTGTTGTCGCGTGACCGTTTTGGATCGACACCACATGCGGACCGGTCCCCGAGCCGAACCGCACCGAGTGCGCCCGGCCGCGAGTGATTTCCACGCCGCCCGACAGGCAGCGGCGGGTGAGCTCGTTTTCCAGGCGTCCGCGATCGACCTGGTAGGTCACCTGCGGCACGAACGACGAGCTTCCCAGTTCCATTCTCTGGGCGATATCGGTGTTTGCTCCGTGGGAGAAAAACATCCTCAGACCCATCTTGCGGATGTGCGACGTGCTCAGGTGCTCGCCCAGACCGAGGCGATCGCGAAAGTAGTGCGCCGAGACCTCGACGGTCGATTCCCCGACGGTGTGGGTGATTTCGGGCAGCGGGTGGACTCTCGGATCGATGAGCAGAACCCGCGTTGCCGGGCGCTCGCGGCGAATCTCCAGCGCCAGGGTGAGTGCCGCAACGCCGCCCCCCAGAATGACCACGTCGTTGTCAGCGGCGGTTTCTCTTTTACGCTGGCTCTTGATCCTGCGCGCCAGCGCCTCCCGTGTTGCGGTATCCAGCTGCGAGAGCTGGGCTCGTACGTCCACGGGCTTTCCTTCTCAGTTCTCTTCTTCGGCCTGCGGGGCGACGGTTTCAAATCTGTTGGGGTGCAAGGATCAGACCGCCCATCCCGGCAAGAGTCGCGTTGTACGCGAGGGTGGTCGCACACCCGTGGCCGACCCCGCGAACCCGTGCGTCCCCTGGTCAAGCTTCATCAAGGGCCAGACTAGCGTGATCCCGCAACTGATTCAATTGGTTAATAGTTAAGTATCTGAATTTCAGGGCCGGCCGATGGCGGCCGAGCTCTCACACCCAGTGGTTGTCGTGGCGGACGAACCACTCCCTGCGTTCGTCGTCGGTCATGTCGGCCAGCGCGCCGAATCCCTCGAAGTAGGCCTCGCGCGGCGCGCCCGGGGCGAACAGCATCAGGATCGACGCCGGCGCGTCGGCCTCGTTGCGGAAGCCGTGGACGCCGCCGGGCGGGACGTAGAGGAAGTCGCCCGCCTGCCCGTCGGCCCAGCGGGCGCCGTCGTAGAGCTTCATCGTTCCGGACAGCACGAAGAACGCCTCGGACATGGCCCGGTGGAAATGCGGCCCAGGCCCGCCGCCGGCCGGCGGCAGGTCGACCCGGTACAGGCCGTAGTCGCCATCGGTGGCCCGGTGGTCGGCCAGGTAGTGGTATCTCACGCCGCCGGTTTCGCAGTCCGGGGGCGAGTCGGCCCGCTTGAGCCAGGCGCTGACCTCCGGCTCGTCGGCGGTGTAGCGGGGCGGCGGATACGACGGCACGACCAGGGACATGCCTCCAGTGTCGCCCCGCCCCGACGGTCAGTCGAAGGAATAGACGACGCCGGTCAGTTCCTCCGAGACCGCCCACAACCGGCGCTGCCGGTCGGGGTTGCGGGACTTCGTGCTGGACGGCACCAGCTTCGGGTGTCCGCGCCGCTATCGCCATCGCCTGCGCCGCGCCCGAGGCCGAAGACGCCTTCAAGGCCATGATCGGCGACCTGCTGCGCCCCGCGCAGGAGGCGGGCACGGCGCGGCGCGACATCGAGATGCGCGACCTCAAGGCGATTCTCGTCGGGTGCCAGGCGATGCAGGCCTACGACTCGACGCTGGCCGAGCGGGCGACCGACGCCGTCATCGACGGCCTGCGCGCCGTGGCGTCCGTAGCATCGGAACGATGAACCCCGTCGCCGACGAACGAGTCCGCGCGCGGCGGCTGCTCGACGCCCAGGGCAGGGCGGAGCAGCTGTTCGACGAGATCGAACGGCGCGCCATGATCCGGCCCGGCGTGGGGGAGCGGGAGCTGTCCGACGAGATTCAGGAGCTGGCCGCCGACATGCTCGGCGTGACGCAGCACTGGCACCGGCGGATCGTGCGCGCCGGCGCGAACACCCTGCAGCCGTTCTCGGAGCGCCCGCCGGACCGGGTGATCGCCGACGGCGACATCGTCTTCCTGGACCTGGGGCCGGTCTTCGCGGAGTGGGAGGCCGACTTCGGCCGCACCTTCGTGCTGAGCGACGACCCGCACAAGACGGCCCTGCGCGACGCGCTGCCCCGGGTGTGGGAGGCCGGCCGGGAGTATTTCGCTCACCGCCCCGACGTCACCGGGGCCGAGCTGTTCGACTTCGTCGTCGGGGTGACCCACGCCGAGGGCTTCCAGTTCGGCAGTTCGATCGCCGGGCACCTGGTCGGGGAGTTCCCGCACCGCAAGATCGCCGGGCCGGGCGTGCAGTGGTACATCATGCCCGGGTCGGACAAGCCGATGCGGCGCGCGGACCCGCGCGGTCGGCGCTGTCACTGGATTCTCGAGGTCCATCTGGTCGATCCCGCCCGCGGCTTCGGTGGTTTCCATGAGCAGCTGCTCGACCTGCCCTGAGCGGTTACGCGCAGCGCGATAACGGCGGAACTATTCTTGCACTCGGCATAGGCGAGTGCTAAGAATGACGTTGGCACTCGCGACCGCTGAGTGCTAGGTCGGGACGGTGAGGCCAGTCTGGTCGTCCGTCGCGGGCACTGCGCCCGGCCAGCGTAAGTAATGGGGTTGTCGTCACCACGGTGGCCCCAGTTTCATTCCCGACCCGGAGGAATCACTTCGCAATGGCCAAGACAATTGCGTACGACGAAGAGGCCCGTCGCGGCCTCGAGCGCGGGCTCAACGCCCTCGCCGACGCGGTAAAGGTGACGTTGGGTCCCAAGGGCCGCAACGTCGTCCTCGAGAAGAAGTGGGGTGCCCCCACGATCACCAACGACGGTGTGTCCATCGCCAAGGAGATCGAGCTGGAGGACCCGTACGAGAAGATCGGCGCCGAGCTGGTCAAGGAGGTCGCCAAGAAGACCGACGACGTCGCCGGTGACGGCACGACGACGGCGACCGTGCTGGCCCAGGCGCTGGTCAAGGAGGGCCTGCGCAACGTTGCGGCCGGCGCCAACCCGCTGAGCCTCAAGCGCGGCATCGAGAAGGCCGTCGAGAAGGTCACCGAGACCCTGCTCAAGCAGGCCAAGGAAGTCGAGACCAAGGAGCAGATCGCTGCCACCGCGGCCATCTCCGCCGGCGACCAGTCGATCGGCGACCTGATCGCCGAGGCGATGGACAAGGTCGGCAACGAGGGCGTCATCACCGTCGAGGAGTCCAACACCTTCGGC
>NZ_JBYCLG010000265.1:0-4341 GCF_057473785.1 Mycobacterium sp. TH-M103 | reverse complement strand
ACCGCGCTCATCCGCGGGCTGCCAAAGGATCTGCGCCGCAACTTCGTTCCCGCTCCCGACGCCGCACGCGCGGTGCTGGCCGGCATCGATCCGGCCGGAGAGCCGCTGCTGCCGGCGCTGCAGCGCGAATTGCGCCGTCGCAGCGGCGTTCTGGTGCCCATCGACGCTTTCGACCTCGCCAAGTTGCCGCCGCATCTGCGGGTGACGTTCGCCGTGGAGTCGCCCGACGGCACCGAGGTCGCCCGCGGCAAGGACCTGCGGGCACTGCAGGAGCGGCTGCAGGGGCCGGCCCGCCACGCCGTCGCCGATGCGGTCGCCGGCGACCTCGAGCGGACCGGCCTGCGCGCCTGGCCCGACGACCTGGAGCGACTGCCGCGCGTCGTGGAGCGCACGGTGGGCGGGCGCGCGGTGCAGGGCTTCCCGGCCTTCGTCGACGCCGGCTCCGCGGTCGGCGTCCGGGTGTTCGCGACCCCGGCCGAGCAGGACCGGGCAATGGGACCCGGCATCCGGAGGCTGTTGCGGCTGAGCACGCCGTCGCCGGCCAAAACGGTTGAGCGCCAGCTGGGTCCGCGCACCCGCTTGGCTCTGGGGACGAATCCGGACGGCTCGCTGTCCGCGCTGCTCGACGACTGCGCCGACGCCGCGGTGGATGTGCTGGTGCCCGCGCCGGTGTGGACCCGCGCGGAGTTCGCCGCGCTGCGCGAGCGGGTGGCGCGTGCGCTGCCCGCGACGACCGCCGACGTCGTGGGCCGCGTCGAGACGGTGCTGGCCGCCGCCCAGGAGGTGCGACTGGCGCTGCCCGCCCGGCCCACACCGCCGCAGGCCGACGCCGTCGCCGACGTCCGCGCCCAGCTCGCCCGGCTGCTGCCCCCCGGGTTCGTCACCGCGACCGGGTACGCGCACCTCGCCGACCTGACCCGCTACCTCACGGCCATCGGCCGCCGCCTCGAGCGGCTGCCCTACGCGCCCGAGGCGGATCGGGAGCGGATGGCCCGGGTACACGCCGTGCAGGACGCCTACGACGAACTGCTGGGCGCGCTGCCGCCGGCCCGGCGGGTGGCCGCCGACGTCCGCGATATCGCCCGCCAGATCGAGGAGCTGCGGGTGAGCCTGTGGGCCCAGCAGCTCGGCACGCCCCGACCGGCCAGCGAGCAGCGGATCTACCGGGCGATCGACGCCGTGCGCGACCGCCGTTGACCTGCCCGGCTGCGAACATGGCGCGGCGGTGGAAATATCGCGTGAGTGACCAAGAAACCGCAGACGATTTCCTACCCGTCGCCCGAGGCACGCCCACGCCGCCACGATCACCAACCCCTCGAACCCCACGTCATCGTCCTGTTCGGGGCGACGGGCGATTTGGCCAAGCGCAAGCTGATCCCCGGCCTGGCCTACCTCGACCAGTCCGAGCTCGCCCCCGACATCCAGGTCGTCGCCACGTCGCTCGAGGACCTCAGCGACGATGAGTTCCGCGAGATCGCCAAGACCGCGATCGACGCGTTCGGCATCCACAAGCTGACGCCCGAGCAGTGGTCCAACTTCGCCAAGATCGTCACCTACGTCCCGCAGAGCGCCGGACCCGAAGCGCTGGCGGCCGCGGTCGCCGAGGCCGAGAACAACCTGGGGCCCAAGGTGCGGCGGCTGCATTACCTGTCGGTCCCGCCCAACGCGGCGCGCGCGGTCATCAACATGTTGCGTGACGCCGGTCTGGTCGAACGGTCCCGCGTGGTGATGGAGAAGCCGTTCGGCACCGACCTGCCCACCGCGGTGGCCCTCAACGACTTCCTGCACGAGACGTTCGAGGAGTCCCAGATCTTCCGCATCGACCACTTCCTGGGCAAGGAGGCGGCCCAGAACATCCTGGCGTTCCGCTTCGCCAACGGCTTGTTCGAGCCGATCTGGAACCGCAACTTCATCGACCACATCCAGATCGACATCCCCGAGGCGCTGGGCCTGGACGAAAGAGCGAACTTCTACGAGAGCACCGGCGCCTACAAGGACATGGTGGTGACCCACCTGTTCCAGGTGATGGCGTTCGTGGTGATGGAGCCGCCGACGGCGCTCGAGCCGTACGCCATCAGCGAGGAGAAGAACAAGGTGTTCCGCTCGATGCTGCCCATCGAGACGTCGGACGTGGTGCGCGGCCAGTACAGCGGCTACCGCCAAGAGCCCGGGGTGGCCAAGGATTCCGACACCGAGACGTTCATCGCACTCAAGGTCGGCATCGACAACTGGCGCTGGGCCGGCGTGCCGATCTATCTGCGTACCGGCAAGAAGATGGCCGAGGGCATCCGGATCATCTCGATCGCGTTCAGGGAGGCGCCGCGCACCATGTTCCCGCCGGGCTCGGGGGTGGGCACCCAGGGACCCGACCACCTCACCTTCGATCTCGCCGACAACTCCAAGGTGTCGTTGTCGTTCTACGGCAAACGGCCCGGGCCCGGCATGAAGCTGGACAAGATGTCGATGCAGTTCTCCTCGCAGGAGATCGAGACCGTGGTCGACGTGCTGGAAGCCTATGAGCGGCTCATCCTCGACGCGATGCGCGGCGACCACACGCTCTTCACCACCGCCGAGGGAATCGAATCCCTGTGGGAGCGTTCAGAAGCGCTGCTCGACGATCCGCCGGCGGCCAAAATGTACCAGCCGGGTACCTGGGGACCCAACGCCATTCACCAGTTGATCGCGCCCAATGCTTGGCGGTTGCCGTTCGAGCGGGAATGGCGCGAAACGCGGTCTTAGCCGGGTCACTTTTTTCGCACCGGTAGCCGCGGTTTCCCGGGCGGCGCCCACGGCGACGCTCCCGATTCGCCTCAGTCGTCGACGACGGCAAGCCCCCGCCGCTCGAGGTCGGCCAGGCCGTCGCGCATGGCCTGGATCTGTTGGGAGGAATGCCCGACCCAGTCCGTGATCTCGCCGATGATTCGCACCGCCCCTCGGGTGCGGTAGGAGCGAGTCGGATTCCCGGGCAGTTTCTTGTCCGTCACGTTCGGGTCGTCTTCCAGTGCGCCTTGCGGTTCCACGATGTAGATGCGGCCGCGACCGTCACCTCGCGCCAATTCGGCTCCCCACACTGCGGCGTCGAGTGTCCGCGTGACATAGACGTGGTTGGCGACGCGTCCTGCGCCGTAGTTCGACCGACGCCCGGGCACCAGGCAATCGCCCACTGAGAGGTCTGCCTTGGTGCCGTGCAGGAGTGCGCCGGACTCGTGCACTTCGAAAGGAACCGGCGCGCCCGCCACGACCACCCCCGTCTGCCGCAGTTGCCTGGACGCACAATTGTGCGACGACGCCCGGGGCTTGCCGCAAGCCCCGGTGCCCACCCGCGGGCCTCAGTTCAATTCGGCGCTGAGATAGCTGATGGCGCCGCGGAACTCCTGCAGGACCTCGTTGTCGGGGACGACGAAGTCGTACTTCTCGTACACCTGGTCGGTCGGGTGGACGGTGACGTGCCAGCCGGTCGACCCCAGGTGCTCGGCCGCCGGACGGCGTTCCCCGAGCCACACCAGTTCGGCGACGTCGATGTCGAGTCCGTGCTTGCGCCAGGTGCTGCGCATCGCCCGCGCGCGCTCGTCGGTGAACACGCTCATGTCGGTGATGTTCTCCGTGGCCAGCCGGCTCCCGAGCGCGCTGAGCGCGGTGATGTTGTCCAGGAGCCGGTCCTGAGCCTCCGGGGGCAGGTAGGGCAGCAGGCCCTCGGCGATCCAGGCCGTGGGCGCCGTGGCGTCGAAACCGTTGTCGCGCAGCGCGGTCGGCCAGTCATCGCGCAGGTCGACGCTGACGGTGCGCCGCTCGGCGGTCGGTTGCGCGCCCAGCGCGGCGAGCGTGTCGGTCTTGAAGGCGATGACCTCGGGCTGGTCGACCTCGAAGACCACCGTGCCCGCCGGCCAGGCCAACCGGTAGGCCCGCGCGTCCAACCCGGCCGCCAGAATGACGGCCTGGCGTATCCCCGCGGCGGCCGCATCGTGGAAGAAGTCGTCGAAGAACCTGGTCCGGACCGTCATCTGTTCGCGCCGCTGCTGCAGTGTCATGGGCGCATCGTCGTTGTCGAGGGGGAGTTGCCCGTCCAGCATCCGGATGAAGAAGGGGTGCCCGACCGCGCGCACCAGTGGCTCGGCGAACCGGTCGTCGAGCAGGGGATCGGGCTCCCGGGATGCGAGCGCTCGTGAGGCCGCCACCATCGTGGCGGTCGCCCCGACGCTGGAGGCCAGGTCCCAGCTGTCGCCCTCGCTGCGCGCCGAGCCAACGGATGACATCGGTTTCTCCCTCCCGGCGTGACGCCGCCACCAGTTACCTCATCGAGGTCGAAGCGTACTTTCTCCTATGCTGCGCTCAGCATGCACC
>NZ_JBYCLG010000264.1:0-2353 GCF_057473785.1 Mycobacterium sp. TH-M103 | reverse complement strand
GCCACGTTGACGGGGCTGCCGAACCAGTCGCCGGCCCGGCTCACCGCCATCCCGGACGCCACCCCCGCGCGTAACCGCGGGAAGTCGTCGTCGGTGTCGACGGCCTCGACGAGCTTCAGGGCGACATCGAGCAGCGGCACGGGATCGGGGCAGACGAACATCACCGCGTCGCCGATCGACTTGACGAAGCGCACCGGGGGGACCGCCACGTCGCGCGCGAGATGGGCCAGCCGGTTGGCGAGGTGGCCCAGCTCTTCGGCCGAGATGACCTCCCCGAGCCGGGTGAAACCGACCAGGTCGGCGAACGCGACGGTCACCGGACGCGCTCCCGGCAGGGGCTTCCCGGCGGCCCGCTCCCCCGCATTGACGGCTTCGGTCTCCATCATGTGGCGCAGCTGAAGGAACAGCATCTCCTGAATCATGGGGCCGAGCACTGGGACGACCCGCCCCACCAGATCCTTTGACGCCTTTGCGATCTCCACCTCGGTGAGCCCGGGACGCATGATCGCCGCCAGCGCGCTGTAGCGCATGACCTCGGCGGCGTGCGAGAGCCCCTCGGCGAGCACGCGGACGACGAGCACGACGTGCTCGGGATCCAGCCCCAGCTCCACGAACCGCTGGGCGGTCGCGGCGGCTTCACCGTCGGCGCGCATGTGCACGACGGCGTCGGGGTCGTCCACCCGGGCCAGGCCGATGGCGCGCTGGACGCGCTGCAGCAGCGTCAAGTCGATGCCGTGGCGCTCGCTGATCTCCCGGGCCGACACGTAGGTGCCGTCGTCGCCGATGAGGTGGCGGGTGGCCAGCAACAGCGGGGGGTTGGCGGTGCGGATCTCGTCGGCGCCGATCCCCTGCTCGAGCAGCCATCGCACCAGCTGCGCCCGCTCGGTGCGCGCGGTGCCCTCCAGCCCGTCGAGCAGGTCGTCGATGGCCGGCTCGTCGATGCCCTCACCCACGCCCGGCCGCCCTCCTTCCGGCGCGCCAGACGGCTTGGACGTCGCGGAGCGCGGTGAGGTCCTGCTGCACGCGGGCGGGAACGGCGAGCAGGTCGGCGTCGTAACCGGCGGCGATACGGCCTTTGCGATGCCCCAGCCCGCAACTGTCCGCGGCGGCGGAAGTGGCACCGGTCAGTGCCTCGGTGGTGGTGAAGCCGTGCCGCACCAGCTCCGCCAGTTCATCGGGCAGCACGTCATGGGCTTTGGCGGGCTCGATACCGGCGTCGGTCGAGAAGGCCACGCGCGCACCGGCATCGATGAGCCGGCGGATGTTTCGCCACACGCCCTCCATCAGCGCCTTGATGTCCTCCGGCATCTCTGGCAGCGCCCGGCCGATCGTGATCCCGCACCACACGCCCCGGCCGACGATCTCCTCGACGACCTCCGGACTGACGGCGACACCGCTCTCGGTGAGGAACGTGCAGTGCTCGATCCCGTCGACCCCCGCGGCGATCGCGGCCGCGATACCGGCGGTGGCGTGCGCGTGCGCGGCCACCGGTAACCCCGCCCGATGCGCGGCGTCGACGACCGCGGCCAGTTCGCCGGTGCTGTACTGCGGCCGGCACGGATCGGTTCCCGTCGTCATGAAACCGCCGGTCGCCATGATCTTCACCCAGTCCATGCCCCGCTCGGCCCGCTCCCGCACCGCGTCGACGAGCGCCCCGGTGTCCTCGGCCTCACCGCCCAGATACCAGCAATGCCCGCCGCGGCGGGTCAGCGGCGGCCCGGACACCAGCAGCTCCGGTCCCACCTGCGCGCCCCGCCGGTATTCCTCGCGCAGCGTCAGGGTCGCGAAGTCGCGGTCACCGAGGTCGCGCACCGTGGTGATCCCCGCACCCAACGCGGCCGCGGCGTGCCGTCGCGCCCGGTCGACCAGCGCGTCGTGGGCCGCACCGGCCAGGTCTTCGGGATCGCCGTCGGGGTCCCAGCACAGGTGCGTATGCGCGTCGATGAGCCCAGGCAACAAGGCCGCCCCGCCCAGATCGACGAGCGCAGTGCCCGGCGGGCAGCCGTTGCCCGGCGACTCGACGGCACCGATCAGGCCGTCCTCGACCACGACCGTCACCGGGCCGTCGTGGAAACGGCTTCCGTCGAACATCCGGCCGGCGCGGATCGCGAGCCGTTCCACCCGCCCCGCGGTCACGGCGGGGCCGGTGTGGGACTCATGGCACGGCGAGCGAACTTCACGGACTGCGTGGTCTTCCGACGAAGGCGGCTGTTGTCGACAAAGATCTGCTATCGACAAAGATACAGTCCACGATGGCCTCGCCACTTCTGCACGGATTGCCCCCGGTCGCCGACGACCGTGCCACGGTGGTGATCCTGGGCTCGTTCCCGAGTGCGCTGTCGCTGGCGGCGGG
>NZ_JBYCLG010000263.1:0-5638 GCF_057473785.1 Mycobacterium sp. TH-M103 | reverse complement strand
GCGTCACGGTGCACGTCCCGCTCGACGTGCTCACCCGCCTGGGCGGCGAGGAGTTCGCCTGGCAGGTGCCGGCGCTGCGCGAGGAGCTGGTGACCGCCCTCATCCGCGGGCTGCCAAAAGAACTGCGTCGCAACTTCGTTCCCGCCCCCGACACCGCACGCGCGGTACTGGCCACGATCGACCCGGCCGGGGGGCCGCTGCTGCCGGCGTTGCAGCGCGAATTGCGCCGCCGCAGCGGCGTTCTGGTGCCCCTCGACGCATTCGACCTCGACAAGCTGCCGCCACATCTGCGGGTGACGTTCGCCGTGGAGTCGCCGGACGGCATCGAGATCGCCCGCGGCAAGGACCTGCAGGTGCTGCAGGAGCGGCTGCAGGCCGTGGCGCGGAACGCCGTCGCCGACGCGGTCGCCGGCGACCTCGAGCGGACCGGCTTGCGCGCTTGGCCGGATGACCTGGAGCAGCTGCCGCGCGTCGTGGAGCGCACGGTCGACGGGCGTGCGGTGCAGGGCTATCCGGCCTTCGTCGACGCCGGCTCGTCGGTCGACGTGAGCGTGTTCGCGACGTCGGCCGAGCAGAACCGCGCGATGGGACCTGGCATTCGGAGGCTGATCCGGCTGAGCGCGCCTTCTCCGGCCAAAGCTGTTGAGCGAAAGCTGGATTCGCGGACCCGCCTGGCGCTGGGAACGAATCCCGACGGCTCGCTGTCCGCGCTGCTCAACGACTGCGCCGACGCCGCGGTGGATGTCCTGGTGCCCGGGCCGGTGTGGACGCTCGGCGAGTTCACCACGCTGCGCGAGCGGGTGGCGCGTGCGCTGCCGGCGATGACCGCCGACGTCGTTAGCCACGTCGAGACCGTGCTGTCCGCAGCGCAGGAGGTGCGGCTCGCTTTGCCCGCCCAGGCCCCGACACCGCAGGCCGACGCGATTGCCGACGTCCGTGCCCAGCTCGCCCGGCTGCTGCCGCCCGGGTTCGTCACCGCGACCGGGTACGCGCACCTCGCCGACCTGACCCGCTACCTGACGGCCATCGGCCGGCGTCTCGACCGGCTGCCCTACGCGCCCGAGGCGGATCGGGAGCGGATGGCCCGGGTCCACGCCGTGCAGGACGCCTACGACGAACTCCTGGGCGCGCTGCCGCCCGCACGGCGGGCGGTCGCCGACGTCCTCGATCTCGCCCGCGAGATCGAGGAGCTGCGGGTGAGCCTGTGGGCCCAGCAGCTCGGCACGCCGCGACCGGTCAGCGAGCAGCGGATCTACCGCGCGATCGACGCCGCACGCGACCGCCGTTGACCTGCCCGGCTGCGAACACGCGGCGGCAGTGGAAATATCGCGGTCGTGACCAAGAAACCGCAGACGATCTCCTACCCCGCACCAGGGTCTCGCCCACGCCGCCACGACCATCAGTCGCTCGAACCCCACGTCATCGTCCTCTTCGGGGCCACGGGCGACCTGGCCAAGCGCAAGCTGATTCCCGGTCTGGCCTACCTCGACCAGTCCGAGCTCGCCCCCGACATCCAGGTCGTCGCGACGTCGCTCGAGGACCTCAGCGACGACGAGTTCCGCGACATCGCCAAGAATGCGATCGACGCATTCGGCATCCACAAGCTCACGCCCGAGCAGTGGTCCAATTTCGCGAAGATCGTCACCTACGTCCCACAGAGCGCCGGACCCGAGGCGTTGGCGGCCGCGGTCGCCGAGGCCGAGAACACCCTCGGGCCCAAAGTGCGCCGGCTGCATTACCTGTCGGTCCCGCCCAGCGCGGCGCGCGCGGTCATCAACATGTTGCGTGACGCCGACCTCGTCGAGCGATCCCGAGTGGTGATGGAGAAGCCGTTCGGCACCGACCTGCCCAGCGCGGTCGCCCTCAACGACTTCTTGCACGAGACGTTCGAGGAGTCCCAGATCTTCCGGATCGACCACTTCCTGGGCAAGGAGGCGGCCCAGAACATCTTGGCGTTCCGCTTCGCCAACGGCCTGTTCGAGCCGATCTGGAACCGCAACTTCATCGACCACATCCAGATCGACATCCCCGAGGCCCTGGGCCTGGATGAGCGGGCGAACTTCTACGAGAGCACCGGCGCCTACAAGGACATGGTGGTGACCCACCTGTTCCAGGTGATGGCGTTCGTGGTGATGGAGCCGCCCACGGCGCTCGAACCATACGCCATCAGCGAGGAGAAGAACAAGGTGTTCCGATCGATGCTGCCGATCGAGACGTCGAACGTGGTTCGCGGCCAGTACAGCGGCTACCGCCAGGAACCCGGGGTGGCCAAGGATTCCGACACCGAGACGTTCATCGCGCTCAAGGTCGGCATCGACAACTGGCGCTGGGCCGGCGTGCCGATCTATCTGCGCACCGGCAAGAAGATGGCCGAGGGAATCCGGATCATCTCGATCGCGTTCCGGGAGGCGCCGCGCACCATGTTCCCGCCGGGGTCGGGAGTGGGCACACAGGGACCCGACCACCTCACTTTCGATCTCGCCGACAACTCCAAGGTGTCGCTGTCGTTCTACGGCAAACGGCCCGGCCCCGGCATGAAGCTGGACAAGATGTCGATGCAGTTCTCCTCGCAGGAGATCGAGACGGTGGTCGACGTGCTCGAGGCCTACGAACGACTCATCCTCGACGCGATGCGCGGCGACCATACGCTCTTCACCACCGCCGAGGGCATCGAATCCCTTTGGGAGCGCTCGGAAGAACTCCTCAACGATCCGCCGGCGGCCAAGATGTACCAGCCGGGCACGTGGGGCCCCAACGCCATTCACCAATTGATCGCCCCCAATGCCTGGCGGTTGCCGTTCGAGCGGGAATGGCGTGAAACGCGGTCATAGCCGAGTCATTTTCGGGCGCTGGCGCACGCGGTCTAACAATTATTCTCAGACAATAGTGCTGCGGAAAAATGACTATCGCCAACCGTGTCGCATGGTTGCTACAGTTCCTCTCTCGTTGGTTGCTCAACGCCCCGATTCGCGGGGTGTCCAAGAAGGGAAGCGCCATGTCGATGCTGGGTATCGACATGGCTGCCGTGACCGCGGTGAGCGGGAGTCTGAATGATCTAGGTTCTTGCGCCGCGCAACGCGAATGCCACAGCGGCGAGCCAAACTATCGCAATCACCGCGCTGGCCAGTCAGTTCACCTCCTGACCCGGTGGTATCAGCGGAACCTGGAACCTTGGTCTCCTAGCCCTGTCGCTGAGCCAGACGGGCGTTCCCGTCGGCCTCGACGGGTACGCCGGGGTCGCGAACGCGGCCGTCACGCTCACCACCGGCGGAGCGGGATTCCCCGCCATCACCGCGTTCTCGTTCAACTTGGACAGCTTCGGCTTCTCCATCTGAGAACTACGGCGTCGCTCCCGATTCGCTTCAGTCGTCGATGACGGTAAGGCCCCGGCGCTCGAGCTCGGCCAGGCTGTCACGCATGGCCCGCAGCTGCTCGGAGGAATGCCCCACCCAGTCGGTGATCTCGCCGATGATTCTCACCGGCTCTCGGGTGCGATAGGAGCGAGTCGGATTCCCGGGCAGTTTCTTGTCCGTCACGTTCGGGTCGTCTTCCAGTGCGCCTTGCGGTTCCACGACGTAGATGCGGCCGCGGCCTTCACCTCGCGCCAATTCGGCTCCCCACACTGCGGCGTCGAGTGTTCGCGTCACATAGACGTGGTTGGCGACGCGTCGTGCGCCATAGTTCGGCCGATGGCCGGGCACCAGACAATCGCCCACCGCCAGGTCGGCCTTGGTGCCGTGCAGGAGTGCGCCCGATTCGTGCGCCTCGAAAGGTACCGGTGCGCCGCCCACGCGCCCCCTCGTCTGCCGCATTTGCCTGGACGCACGATTGTGCAACGACCTCAGGGCTTGCCGCAAGCCCCCGACCGGGCCCTAAAGTGAGAGTGGGAAGTCTTCCGCCACGGGCCCGACAGGGGCTGACCGCCGTCACGGCCAACGCCATCGCGGCCGACTGGCCAGCGCATTGGTGGCGAGTGGCATCCACCACACCACGGCCGGACGACGACGACGGTCGAGGTTCTCAGGACCCCTTGATGAGTCGCAGCGCCCGCTCAGCTGTGGGAGTGGCAGATTGCGAGCAGAACTTTTTGCTCGTTCAGCATTTGCGTGATGGTGTTCAAGTAGGCGGTCTTATGGGTGGCGATGACATCGGTTGATGCACTTGATGCTCCATCACTACCGATGTCGTGGAGCAATGAGACCGTGTGAACGGACAGGTCCACCGACGCGCGGCAAACCCCCGACGGGCCCATCGGAGGCCATCCGCGGCAGATGGCGTGCGCAACTGGTCCGACCAAGCGCGATGTCGGGCAAGGGATCGACGACCCTTCCGCGCTGCGTGAGCTCCACCGCACCGGATTTCGCGAGTTCGCGGGCGACCTCGCGGGCGTCGAGCATCAGATCCGCCAGTGCTCACCGCCGACAGCCCGGGCGGCATCCGACGGGCACGTGCTGCTGTCCGGGCCAGGGTTCCGTGCCAGCGCACGCATGGCGGACTTCAGCCGTTGCCGGACCGGCCGGTCCGCCAGCGCGGCCGCAGCGTCGGCGGCACCGGGGCCGCCCTCGTCGGCGATCCGGCGCTACTGTGCGCGCAGGCGTTCGTCCATCTCGAACCGCGCAGCGCGGCTCAGTCCAATTCGGCGCTGAGATAGCTGATGGCGCCCCGGAACTGCTGCAGAACCTCGTTGTCGGGGACGACGAAGCCGTACTTCTCGTACACCTGGTCGGTGGGGTGGACGGTGACGTGCCAGCCGGTCGCCCCCAGGTGGTCGGCCGCCGGACGGCGTTCGCCGAGCCACACCAGTTCGGCGACGTCGATGTCCAGCCCGTGCTTGCGCCAGGTGCTGCGCATCGCCCGCGCACGCTCGTCGGTGAACACGCTCATGTCGGTGATGTTCTCTGTGGCCAGCCGGCTCCCGGGCGCGCTGAGCGCGGTGATGTTGTCCAGGAGGCGGTCCTGGGCCTCCGGCGGCAGGTAGGGCAGCAGACCCTCGGCGATCCACGCGGTCGGCGCGGCGACATCAAAGCCGTTGTCGCGCAACGCCGTCGGCCAGTCGTCACGCAGGTCGATGCTCACGGTACGCCGTTCGGCGGTCGGTTGCGCGCCCAGCGCGGCGAGTGTGTCGGTTTTGAAGGCGATGACCTCGGGCTGGTCGACCTCGAAAACCACCATGCCCGGCGGCCAGGCCAACCGGTAGGCCCGCGCGTCCAGCCCGGCCGCCAGAATGACGGCCTGGCGTATCCCGGCGGCGGCCGCGTCCTGGAAGAAGTCGTCGAAGAACCTGGTCCGCACCGTCATCTGCTCGCGCCGCTGCTGCAGGGTCATGGGCGCATCGTCGTTCTCGAGGGGGAGCTGCCCGTCCAGCATCCGGATGAAGAAAGGGTGCCCGACCGCGCGCACCAGCGGCTCGGCGAAGCGGTCGTCGAGCAGGGGATCGGGCCCCCGCGATGCGAGCGCTCGTGAGGCCGCCACCATCGTGGCGGTCGCTCCGACGCTGGAGGCCAGGTCCCAGCTGTCGCCCTCGCTGCGCGCCGAACCAAAGGATGACATCGGTTTCTCCCTCCCGGCGTGACGCCGCCACCAGTTACCTCATCGAGGTCGAAGCGTACTTTCTCCTATGCTGCGCTCAGCATGCACC
>NZ_JBYCLG010000262.1:0-12093 GCF_057473785.1 Mycobacterium sp. TH-M103 | reverse complement strand
ATCGGCACCCCGGTCACCTCGCGGACCGACAACGCGGCGCCACCGCGGGCGTCGCCGTCGAGCTTGGTCAGCACCACGCCGGTGAAACCGACACCCTCGCGGAACGCCTCGGCGGTGGTGACGGCGTCCTGCCCGACCATCGCGTCCAGGACGAACAGCACCTCGTCGGGGTCGACGGCGGTGCGGATGGCCGCGGCCTGGGCCATCAGCTCGTCGTCGATCCCCAACCGTCCGGCGGTGTCGACGATGACGACGTCGAAGTGCTTGGCGCGGGCCTCGGCGAGCCCGGCGGCCGCGACGGCGACGGGGTCGGGCGGGCCGACGTCGGGATCCGGTGATCCGGCGCCGGGATGCGGCGCGAACACCGGCACCCCGGCCCGCTGGCCGACGACCTGAAGCTGGTTCACCGCGGCCGGGCGCTGCAGGTCGCAGGCCACCAGCAGGGGCGTGTGCCCCTGGCCGCGCAGCCAGGCCGCGAGCTTGCCGGCCAGCGTCGTCTTGCCGGAGCCCTGCAGGCCGGCGAGCATCACGACCGTGGGCGGGGACTTGGCGTAGGCCAGCTGGCGGGTCTGGCCGCCGAGGATGCCGACGAGTTCGTCGTTGACGATCTTGACGACCTGTTGCGCCGGGTTGAGGGCGCCGGACACCTCGGCGCCGCGGGCGCGCTCCTTGATCCGGTTGACGAACGCCCGCACCACGGGCAGCGAGACGTCGGCCTCCAGCAGGGCGAGCCGGATTTCGCGGGTGGTGGCGTCGATGTCGGCGTCGGTCAGCCGCCCCTTGCCGCGCAGTCCCGCCAGCGCACCGGTCAACCGGTCAGACAGGGATTCAAACACCCGACCAGCCTAGTGGCTCGGCGGCCGGGGCACTTCGGCCGCGCGCGAAGGGCTTGACGGCGCGGCGCCGGCAAACGAGGGTCGAGCCCATGCTCGAGGTGCTCGACAAGGGCTCCACCAGCCCGGCGCATCCGGCGCCGCTGCTGTTCGTCCACGGCGGTTGGCACGCGGCGTGGTGTTGGGAGAACTTCCTGGACTTCTTCGCCGATGCCGGCTACCGCGCGGTCGCGGTGAGCCTGCGCGGGCACGGCGCGAGCCCCACCCCCACACCGCTGCACAGGGTTTCCGTCGCCGACTACATCGACGACGTCCGCGCCGTGGCCGACGACCTCGGCGGCTGGCCGGTGCTGATCGGCCATTCGCTGGGCGGCTTCGTCGTGCAGCGCTATCTGGAAACCCGCCGCGCCCCGGCCGCGGTGCTGGTCGGTTCGGTGCCACCGCAGGGCGTGCTCACGCTGGCGCTGCGGGTCTGGCGCCGCCGGCCGTCGATGACGCTGGAGGCCTGGAACGACCGCACGCTGCTGAAATTCCTCGCCACCCCGGCCCTGGCCCGCGAGTACCTGTTCTGCGCCGACACGCCCGAGGCCGTCGTCGAATCCTGCCGGCAACGCGCCGGGGCCGAGAGCGTGCGCGCCGCGATGACCGACCCGATCCTCCGCCGGGTCGCAACCCGGCGCGTGAGCACGCCGATCCTGGTGCTGGGCGCCGAGTACGACGGCTTCGTCAGCGTCGAGGAGGTGCGCGCCACCGCCCGCGCCTACCGGACCGAGCCGGAGTTCTTCCCGATGGGTCACAACATGATGCTCGAGCCCGGCTGGCCCGACGTCGCCGGCCGGATCCTCGCGTGGCTGCGGGCCCGCGACGTCACCGGCTCGGCACGCTAGCTCGCCCGAGTCGCTGCCGCCGCGAAAAGCCTTGCCGTGCTAGATTTCACGTCCGCCACTTAACCAGGCCGGCCGCATCGGATCACGGGACCACGGGGGGAAATGTCGTTGCAACCGGTCAGCACGGAGCCACGCGCCGCGACCGGGCACGACCCCGGCCGCGCGTTGCGGGGTTGGCAGCGCAGGGCGCTGGTGAAATACCTGACCGGTCAGCCGCGCGACTTCCTGGCCGTGGCCACCCCCGGATCGGGCAAGACGACGTTCGCCCTGCGGGTGGCGGCCGAACTGCTGGCCCAGCGCGCCGTCGACCAGATCACCGTCGTGGTGCCCACCGAGCACCTCAAGGTCCAGTGGGCGCGGGCCGCGGGGACGCACGGCCTCGCCCTGGACCCGCGGTTCTCCAACACCAGCCCGGTGACCTCGCCGGAGTATCACGGCGTCACGGTGACCTACGCCCAGGTCGCCGCGCACCCGACACTGCACCGGGTGCGCACCGAACAGCGCAGGACGCTGGTCGTCTTCGACGAGATCCATCATGGCGGTGACGCCAAGACCTGGGGCGACGCGATCCGCGAAGCCTTCGGCGACGCGACGCGGCGACTGGCGCTGACGGGGACGCCGTTCCGCAGCGACGACAGCCCCATCCCGTTCGTCGACTACGAAGCCGGCTCCGACGGGATCCTGCGCTCGCGGGCCGACCACACCTACGGCTACGCCGAGGCGCTCGGCGACGGGGTGGTCCGCCCGGTGGTCTTCCTCGCCTACTCCGGCGAGGCGCGCTGGCGCGACAGCGCCGGCGAGGAGCACGCGGCGCGGCTGGGCGAGCCGCTGTCGGCCGAGCAGACCGCGCGGGCCTGGCGCACCGCGCTGGACCCGGCCGGCGAATGGATGCCCGCGGTGATCGCGGCCGCCGATCGGCGGCTGTGTCAGCTGCGCACGCACGTGCCCGACGCCGGCGGCATGATCATCGCGTCGGACCGGACCGCGGCCCGCGCGTACGCCGCGCTGCTGGAGCGGCTGACCTCCGAACAGCCCACGGTCGTCCTGTCCGACGACCCCGGATCGTCCGGGCGCATCACCGAGTTCGCCGAGAGCACGGGCCGGTGGCTGGTCGCGGTGCGCATGGTCTCCGAGGGCGTCGACGTGCCCCGGCTTGCGGTGGGCATCTACGCCACCAGCGCCTCCACGCCGCTGTTCTTCGCCCAAGCCATCGGCAGGTTCGTGCGGTCGCGGCGGCCGGGGGAAACTGCCACCATCTTCCTGCCGTCGGTGCCCAACCTGCTGCAGCTGGCCAGCGAGCTGGAGGCCCAGCGCAACCACGTGCTCGGCGCGCCGCACCGGCCGGACGCGGACCCGCTCGACGGCGATCCCGCCACGCGCACGCAGACAGAGCAAGGCGAGGAGGACCGCGGCTTCACCTCCCTGGGCGCCGATGCCGAACTCGACCAGGTCATCTTCGACGGGTCGTCGTTCGGCACCGCCACCCCCGCCGGCAGCGACGAGGAGGCGGACTACCTGGGCATCCCCGGGTTGCTCGACGCCGACCAGATGCGGGCCCTGCTGCACCAGCGCCAGGACGAGCAACTGCAGAAGCGGGCCCGGCTCCAGCAGGACGCCGCGCACGCCGCGCCGGTGCCGTCGATGCACGGGGAGCTCCGCGAACTGCGCCGCGAGCTGAACACGCTGGTGTCGCTGACCCATCACCGCACCGGCAAGCCGCACGGCTGGATCCACAACGAGCTACGCCGCCGCTGCGGCGGGCCGCCGATCGCGGCCGCCACCCGCGACCAGATCCAGGCGCGCATCGTCGCGCTGCGGCAGATGAATTCGGAGCGGGCGTGAGCGCGCCCTAGTCGCCGACGGGCTCCTCGAGCACCTCGACGGCGGGGCCGCCCAGCACGGCCGCCAGGTGCTGCTCGACCACCGCGCGGGCCGAGTGCTCGCTGTCCCCGGCCGGCGCCGTCACGCAGAACACGTCGGCCGCGGTCGATCCGAAGGTGTTGACCTTTGCCCAGACGATGTCGACCCCGGCCCGTTCCAGCGCCCGGGTCAAAAGCGCCAGCAGGCCCGCCCGGTCCATGGCGCGGACTTCCAGGACCAGCTGGCCGAAAGGCGCGGTCTCCAGCCACAGGATGCGGGGCGGGGCGGTGGAACGCGTGACGGGAACACCGAACTGCACCTCGCCGGCCCGCGCGGTGGCCGCGCTCACCGCGTCGTTGTCGCGCTTCTCCAGCGTGCCCAGCACGTCGATGTCACCGCCCAGGGCGCCGGCGAACTGCTGGCGCAGCAGGCCCGCCTCGGGCGGCGAACCGAACAGCGGCGACACCACGAACTCGATGATCGCGACGTCGCCGTGGACGTTGGCCGACGCCGAATGGATGCGCAGCGAGTTCAGCGCCAGCACCGCGGCGGCGTTGGACACCAGCCCCCGCTGGTTCGGCGCGATCATCACGACCTGCAGGCGCTCGCCGCCGCCGGGCGCGACGTCCACCTGCACCCGGCGCTCACTGGTCAACGAAAGATATTGCGGTGCAACGGGTTCAGCCCGCGGTAGCGCCTCACCGGCCATCACCATCCGGCAGCGGCGGACCAGGTCCTCGATCAGGGACGCCTTCCATTCGCTCCACACCCCGGGTCCGGTGGCCTTCGAGTCGGCCTCGGTCAGCGCGTGCAGCACCTCGAGCAGCAGCGGGTCCCCGCCCAGGGCTTCGGACACCGCCGTGATGGTTTCGGGGTCCTTCAGGTCGCGACGGGTGGCCACCACCGGCAGCAGCAGGTGGTGGCGCACCAACTTGGCCAGCAGTTCGGTGTCCTCGGGCGAAATCCCCAGGCGGGGGCCGATCTTCAGCGCCATCTCGGCCCCGAGCACGCTGTGGTCCACGCCGCGGCCCTTGCCGATGTCGTGCAGCAGCGCGCCGAGCGCAAGCAGGTCGGGGCGCGCCACCCGGGTCGACAGCGGCGCGGCGTTCACGAGGGTCTCGACCACGTGCCGGTCCACCGTCCACTTGTGGGCGACGTCGCGCGGCGGCAGGTCGCGGATGGCGTCCCATTCCGGCAGCAGCCGCCCCCACAACCCGGTGCGGTCGAGCGCCTCGATGGTGGCCACCGCGGTCGGGCCGGCTGACAGCACGACCAGGAAGTCGTCCAGCGCCTCGCGCGGCCACGGGGCCGGCAGATCGGAGATTTCGGCGGCCAGCCGGCTCAGCGTGCCGGCGCCGATCGGCAGGCCCTTGTCCGCCGACGCGGCCGCCACCCGCAACACCAACCCCGCGTCGACGTCGGGACGCGCGTCGCGGGCGAGCACGATCTCCCCCGCGTAGTCGACGACCCCCTCGTCGAGCGGACGCCGCTTCGGGCGCCGCACCAGGGCGGAGATCCCGCGGCGCGGCAACGCGATCGCGGCGGTGCGCAGCCCGGTCTCGGCGTGGTAGGCGATGGTGCGGCCCGCGCCGGACAGGATCCGCGCCAGGTCGAACCTGTCACCGAAATGCATTGCGGCGCTGATCTCGTCGGCGAACTGGGCCAGCAGGACGTCACCTCCGCGCCCGGACACCCGGTGCAGCTCGGTGCGCACGTCGAGCAGCATCAGGTAGGCGGCGTCCAGCGAGCCGCCGGGCAGCTCCGGATTGTCCATGCCGTGGCGGTCGATGAGCTGGGCGAGGCCGAGCGCGTCGAGCAGCTGCACGTCGCGAAGGCCGCCGCGCCCCGACTTCAGGTCGGGCTCGGCGCGCTGGGCGATCCGGCCGCACCGCTGCCAGCGGGCGTGGGTGATCTCGACCAGCTCGTCCATGCGGGAGCGAATGGCACCGCGCCACTGGCGCCGCGCCCCGGCGATCAGCTCCTCCGAGAGCCGCGCGTCCCCCGCGATGTGGCGCGCATCCAACATGCCCAGCGCGGCCACCATGTCGCTGTCGGCCACACCGAGGGCCCCCGGGACGGTGCGCACGCTGTGGTCGAGCCGAATGTTGGCGTCCCACAACGGATACCACAATCCGTCGGCGACCCGCTCGAGCACGTCGGCGGGCTTGTCGTCGTGCAGCAGCATCAGGTCCAGGTCGGAGTGCGGCAGCAGCTCGCGGCGGCCCAGGCCGCCGACGCCGACGACCGCGAAGCCGCCGTCGTCGGTGATCCCGATCTCGGCGGCCTTGGCCGCCAGCCAGGACTCGTGCAGTTCCAGCCAGGCCCGCCGCAGCTTCGCGGGGCCGAGCTCACCGCCGTCGGCCAGCAGACGGCGCCGCGAGGCAACCAGATCGGTTGCCCCGCAAGCGTTTCCTGTCCCCAACGGGTCGGACCCGGTCGGGTTCATCCCTCCATGGTCCGGATCAACGGCGTGTCACAGCGCATCGGTCCCGCGTTCACCGGTGCGCACCCGAACGATGGTTTCCACGGGGCTGACCCAGACTTTGCCGTCACCGATCTTGCCGGTGCGCGCCGCCCGCACGATGCTGTCCACGACCTTGTCGACGATGGAGTCGTCGACGACGACCTCGATGCGGACCTTGGGCACGAAATCGACCGAGTACTCCGCACCCCGGTAGACCTCGGTGTGGCCCTTCTGGCGTCCGTAGCCCTGGATCTCGCTGACCGTCATCCCCAGGACGCCCGCGTCTTCGAGCGCAGTCTTGACGTCGTCGAGGGTGAACGGCTTGACGATCGCGGTGATGAGCTTCATCTCTACTCGGCCTCAACTTTCTCGCCCATTCGCTCCTCCATGCCGTTCCGGGTGTCCGGCACGGCAACCCGGGGGGGAAGCACCGAGCCGGTCGCCACGGCGAAATCGTAACTGCTCTCGGCGTGCTCGGCCTCGTCGATGCCCGCGGCCTCCGCCTCGGGGCTCAATCGAAGTCCCATCGTGTATTTCAGGATCAAAGCCAAAACAAGCGTGACCACACCAGAATAGATCAAGACGCTGAACGCGCCTATCGCCTGCCGCTCCAGCTGGGCCCAGCCGCCGCCGTAGAACAAACCCCGCGACACGCCCGTGACGCCGTTGATGGCCGGGGATTCCGGGGCCGCCAGCAGGCCGACCAGCAGCGTGCCCGCCAGGCCACCGACCAGGTGCACTCCGACCACGTCGAGCGAGTCATCGAAACCCAGCTTGAACTTCAGCCCGACCGCCAGGGCACACACCGCCCCGGCGACCGCGCCGACCACCAGCGCGCCCAGCACGTTGACCGACGAGCACGACGGCGTGATGGCGACCAGCCCCGCGACGATCCCCGACGCCGCGCCCAGCGTCGTCGCCTTGCCGTCGCGGATGCGCTCGGTGGCCAGCCAGGCCAGCATCGCCGCGGCGGTCGCGATCGTGGTGGTCACGAACGTCGTGCCGGCCGCACCGTTGGAGCTGGTGGCCGAACCGGCGTTGAAGCCGTACCAGCCGAACCACAGCAGGCCCGCCCCGAGCATGACGAACGGCAGGTTGTGCGGGCGGAACAACGTGGTGGGCCAGCCCCTGCGCTTGCCCAGCACGATCGCCAGCATCAGGCCCGCCACGCCGGCGTTGATGTGGACCGCGGTACCCCCGGCGAAGTCGATCGCGTGCAGCTTGTTGGCGATCCAGCCCCCGTGCTCGGCCACCGAGCCGTCGAAGGCGAACACCCAGTGCGCGATCGGGAAGTACACCAGCGTCGCCCACAGCCCGGAGAACACCAGCCAGGCGCTGAACTTCAGCCGGTCGGACACCGCACCTGAGACCAGCGCCACCGTGATGATCGCGAACATCAGCTGGAAGGCCACGAACACCGTGGCCGGCATGCTGCCCACCAGCGGGACGTCGGTGGCGGCGGTGCCGGCGCTCGGGTCCGCCTTCACCGCGTTCCCGCCGATGAGGCCCTTCAGGCCCCAGAACTGGCCCGGGTCACCGGCGACATTCCCCTTGTCGTCGCCGAAGGCCATCGAATAGCCGTAGAGCACCCACAGAACCGTCACCACGCCCATCGCGCTGATGCTCATCATGATCATGTTGAGCACGCTGCGGGCGCGGACCATCCCGCCGTAGAAGAACGCCAGACCCGGCGTCATCAACAGCACCAGCGCCGAACTCGTCAGCATCCAGGCGGTATCGCCGGTATCTGGCTGACCCATCATCGGGAATGTCACTCGCTACCACCTCCGGTCGGCCGTGAACTGGCCGCCAGACATGTGCCTGATGACCTGACCAGAACCATGCGAGATGGTTGTTTCGGCGCTGGGGCCGCCGTGTTTCGGCGGTATTAACGTCGGCCCGGTTGTGTAAGGGGGCCGTGCAACGGGTTTCAGCCCAGCAGCGCGTCGACGAACCCGGCCGCCTCGAACGGCGCCAAATCGTCGGGCCCTTCGCCGAGCCCGACCAGCTTCACCGGCACCCCGAGTTCCTGCTGAACCCGGAACACGATGCCGCCCTTGGCCGTTCCGTCGAGCTTGGTCAGCACCGCGCCGGTGATGTCGACGACCTCGGCGAAGACCCGGGCCTGGGCCAGCCCGTTCTGCCCGATGGTGGCGTCGAGCACCAGCAACACCTCGTCCACCTCGGCCCGCTTGGTCACCACCCGCTTGACCTTGCCCAGCTCGTCCATCAGCCCGACCTTGGTGTGCAGCCGGCCCGCGGTGTCGACGAGCACGACGTCGGCGCCCGCGGCGATGCCCTTGTCGACGGCGTCGAAGGCCACCGACGCCGGGTCGGCCCCCTCGGGGCCGCGCACCACCTCCGCGCCCACCCGGGACGCCCACATCTCGAGCTGGTCGGCCGCCGCGGCGCGGAAGGTGTCGGCGGCGCCCAGCACGACGCGCCGGCCGTCGGCCACCAGCACCCGCGCCAGCTTGCCGACGGTCGTCGTCTTCCCGGTGCCGTTGACGCCGACGACCAGCAGCACCGACGGACGGTCGGCGTGCGGCAGCGCGTGGATCGAGCGGTCCATGCCCGGCTGCAGCTGCGTGATCAGGACGTCGCGCAGCGCGGCCTTGGCGTCGGCCTCGGTGCGCACGTCGCTGCTGGCCAGCCGGCTGCGCAGCTGTGTCATCACCGACTCGGTGACCACGGGCCCCAGGTCTGCGATCAGCAGGGTGTCCTCGACATCCTGCCAGGAGTCCTCGTCCAGGTCGCCGCCGCCGATCAGGCCCAGCAGGCTGCGCCCGAACGCGTTCTGCGATTTGGCCAGCCGGCCGCGCAGCCGTTCGAGCCGGCCCTCGGTCGGCTCGATGGCCTCGATCTCGGGGGCCTCCGGTGGCGGCGCGACGGTCTCGGGTTCGGGGAGCCCGACGTCGGCGACCGTGCGCCGCGGCGCGTCGCGGGGAATCGTCGCGTCGTCGCCCACCCCGGGCAGTCCCGTGGTGTCGAGACGCTCCGCGGTCGGTGCGCCCTGGCTGAACGTGATGCCCGATGAGGCGGTATAGCCGCGGGGGCGCTCCAGCGTGCCGGGCTCGGGCCGGGCCAGCCTGATGCGCCGTCGCCGGTAGCGCGCCAGCCCCGCCACCAGCGCGACGATGACCAGCAGGACGGCGATGACGACGAGGGCGATCCAAAATCCTTGCGACACGCTGACATTCTTCCAGCCGCCCCGACGGCCCCGGGCGGCGGCAGCCGGTGCCCGGGTGCTCGCGTGTCCTAGGGGGAAGCCGCGGCCAGCTGCTGCACCTGCTGGCCGCGCATGCGCTGGGAGATCACCGCGGTGATCCCGTCGCCCCGCATGGTCACGCCGTAAAGCGCGTCGGCGATCTCCATGGTCGGCTTCTGGTGGGTGATGATGAGCAGCTGAGAGCGCGCCCGCAGCAGCTCGAACAGCGAGAGCAGGCGGCGCAGGTTGGTGTCGTCGAGCGCGGCCTCGACCTCGTCCATGATGTAGAACGGTGACGGACGGGCCCGGAAGATCGCCACCAGCATCGCCACCGCGGTCAGTGCCTTCTCCCCGCCGGACAGTAGCGAGAGCCTGGTCACCTTCTTGCCCGGCGGACGGGCCTCCACCTCGATGCCGGTGGTCAGCATGTCGTCGGGATTGGTCAACCGCAGCCGGCCCTCGCCGCCGGGGAACAACACCGTGAAGACCTCCCGGAACTCGCGTTCGACGTCGACGAACGCGTCGCTGAACACCTGCAGGATGCGGGCGTCGACGTCGGCGACGACGTCGAGCAGGTCCTTGCGGGCGGCCTTGACGTCCTCGAGCTGGGTGGACAGGAAGTTGTAGCGCTCCTCCAGGGCGGCGAACTCTTCGAGCGCCAGCGGGTTGACCCGGCCCAGCTCGGCCAGCTCGCGTTCGGCGCGTTTGGCCCGGCGCTCCTGGGTGGCCCGGTCATAGGGCATCGGGGCCGGGGCGACCACCTGCTCGCCGCGCTCGCGGGCCTGCTCGAACTCGGCCATCTCCAGCTCGCTGGGCGGCAGCCCGACGTGCGGGCCGTACTCGGCGACCAGGTCGGCCGGGGCCATCCCGAACTGTTCGAGCACCGTCTGCTCGAGCTGCTCGATGCGCAGCGCCGCCTGGGCGTTGGCCACTTCGTCGCGGTGCAGCGAATCGGTCAGCGTGGCCACCCGGGCCCCCAGCGCGTTCACCTCGTCGCGCACCGCGGCCATCGCCGCCGAGCGCTGCTGCCGCTCGGCCACCAGCGCATCGCGGATGTGCGACGCCGCGCCGACCACCCCGTCCAGCCGCGCGGCCAGCAGCCGCCCGGCGTCGGCCACGGCCGCGGCGATGGCGGCCGCGCGCACCCGCGCGGCGCGCGCCTGCTCGGCGCGCACCCGGGCCTCCCGTTCGGCCGCGGCCGCCCGGCGCAGCGAATCCGCCCGCCCCCGCACCGCGTTGGCCCGCTCCTCGGCGGTGCGCAGCGCCAGCCGGGCCTCCACCTCCACGCCGCGCGCGCTCTCGGCGGCGGCGGCGATCCGCTGCCGATCCGCCGGCTCCTCGGCCTCGACATGCTGGGTTTGCTGGGCGTTGCGCAGCCGCGTCTCGAGCTCGGTGACCTCTTCGACAGTCCGCGCGCGGCCGGATTCCAGCTCCTCGCGCTGCCGCAGCAGCCTGTTCCACTCCTCCTCGGCCGTCCGGGCGTCCTGCCCGAGCCGGCCCAGCTGCTCGTACATCGCGGAGATGGCGGTGTCGGACTCGTTGAGCGCGGCCAGCGCCTGCTCGGCGGAGTCCTGGCGGGCCGCCTGCTCGGTCAGCGCACCCGACAGCGCCGCGCTCAGCTGGGCGACCTGCGCTTCCGCCGCGGCCAGCTCGCTGCCGGCCTTGTCGATTTCGGAGGTGATCTCCAACGTGGACATCTTCCGGTCGGAGCCGCCGTTCACCCAGCCGGCGCCCACCAGGTCGCCGTCGAGGGTCACCGCCCGCAACCGCGGGCGGGCGGCCACCAGCTCGAGCGCCCGTGCCAGGTCGTCGACCACCGCGACGCCGGAGAGCATGGCGGTCAGCGCGCCACGCAGCCGCGGCGGGGTCTCGACCAGGTCCAGCGCCCACACCGCGCCGCCGGGCAGCTCGCCGGCCCGCGCCGAATCCTCCGGGGCCGGCCAATCCCCCACCACCAGGGCAGCGCGCCCGCCGTCGGCCTCCTTGAGCGCGGCGACCGCGGACCGGGCCGCCCCGAGGCTCTCGGCGGCCAGCGCGTCGGCTGCCGAGCCGAGCACGGCGGCCACCGCCGCCTCGTAGCCCGAGCGGACCTTGACCATCTTGGCGATCGGCCCCAGCAGCCCCGCCCCGCCGTGGTGCTCGGAGAGCCACGCCGCGCCGTTCTTGCGTTCCAGCCCCACCGACAGCGCGTCGATGCGGGCCCGCAGCGAGGCCACCTGCCGTTCGGCGCCCCGCTCGGCGGCCTGCAGCTCGGTGACGCGCTGGTCGGCTGCGCGCAGCGCGGCCACGGTCCGCTCGTGGTGCTCGTCGAGGCCCATCTCGCCCTGGTCGAGCTCGCCGACCCGCCCCTGCACCGTCTCGAACTCGGCCCGGGTCTGCTGCACGCGCGCGGCGGCGTGCTCGATGCGCTCGGAAAGCTTCGCGACGCTGTCGTCGATCGACTCGACGCGTGCCCGCATGGTCTCCACCTGCCCGGCCAGCCGGGCCAGGCCCTCGCGCCGGTCCGCCTCGGCGCGGACCGCCGCCAGGTGGGCCCGGTCGGCCTCGGCGGCCTCGCGCTCTCGCTCGGCCAGTTGCGCGCGGGCGGCCTCCAGCCGTGTGCGCGCCGCGGCCAGCTCCGCCTTCAGCTGCCGCTCGGCGGCCTCGACCCGCTGGGCCTCGGCATCCATCGCGTCCGGGTCCTTGTCGCTGGTCCTGGCCGGCTCGACATCGAGATGCTGGGCGCGTTCGCTGGCGATGCGCACGGTTGCGGCCACGCGTTCGGCCAGGGCGGACAGCCCGAACCAGGTGTGCTGGACCGACTCGGCGCGGGTCGAGAGCTCAGCCAGCGCGGTCTCGTGG